>JAMDCE010000078.1:0-4899 GCA_023489135.1 Chloroflexota bacterium | reverse complement strand
ATCCTGAAGGCGTCTACCAGGCCGAGGAAGTCCCGAAGCCCCTCCGCCGAGTTTCCGCACCCGCCGCGCATGTGCCCCGGGACTTCCCTCGCCTTCAGAAGTTACACGACTTCATCGCTGAGTAGTCTCATCGTTTGTCGCGTTCCACAGCCTACCCCACCCAAGCCTAGCTCGCTCGCTCCCGCCCTCGCATTAGTGGCCCTGGAATGAGGGAAGCAACCCACGAGCGGGAAGATGCGATTGTTCCTTAGCTTCCCTGAGAATAACATCTCTACGGCATTTTGAGGTTAAGCCCTTTCAAAGATTGGTTAAAGGTTCGGTAAAGCCTGGCAGCAAGCGATCCGCTTGCGAGTCAGGAGACACGATTACTGTAGGCGCGGCACGACATATGCTGGTCGGTGACGTGGGAGAAGTGCGCTTCGACTCGTAGCGTCCCAAGTTTTGCATCCTCGTCAATTAGGATTGTAGGGGTGAGAGCCCAACACTTCCAACACGGTCCTGTGGATCGCTATCGCCAGGTGGTGCAAATCCTCTTTCGGCACGGCTTCGGCTATCTGGTCAATCAGCTTGGCCTGGAGCATTTGGTGCCTTTTCACTGGGGCTTGCTCGGACATGCGAGGCGCGCGAGGCCATACACTCAGGCCGAGCACTTGCGACTGGCGTTTGAGGAACTGGGAGCCACCTTCATCAAGCTGGGGCAAGTCCTGTCCACCCGTTCCGACCTACTGCCTCCAGATTTCATCGCCGAACTCTCCAAGCTCCAAGATGCCGTCCCGCCCGAGCCCATCAAGGTGATAGAGACTCAGATTGCCCAGGAACTGGGCGAGCCTCCTACGACACTCTTCGCGAGCTTCGACTCGGACCCTCTCGGCTCTGCCTCCATAGGCCAGGTTCACGCGGCGACGCTAGTCACTGGCGAAGATGTAGTGCTGAAGGTCCAACGGCCTGGGGTGGAACGACTTGTCGAGGCGGACCTCGCTATTCTGATGGACCTTGCGCGGCTGGCCCAGGCCCGGACGGTTTGGGGCCAGATCTACGATCTGCCAGGAATGGTCGAGGAGTTCGCCGACACGCTGCGAGGGGAATTGGACTACATCCGCGAAGGGCGCAACGCCGAGCGCATCGGGAGGAGCTTCGCGCAAGAGCCGTCTCTCCAGGTACCAACCATCCACTGGCGCTATACCACACGGCGCGTCCTGACCATGAAGCGCATCGAGGGAACAAAGATCAGCGATGTGGCGGCATTGGAAGCAGCGGGGATCGACCGCCACGAATTGGCTGTGACTGGTGTGCGCATCGTGTTCAAGATGATACTGGAAGATGGATTCTTCCACGCCGATCCCCACCCGGGCAACTTCCTCGTCAAGCCCGGCCCGATCATCGGTCTACTTGATTACGGCATGGTTGGGCGCTTGGATGAGCAAACCCGGCAAAACCTCTTGTACCTCTTCCTGGCGATCGTGGATCAGGACGTCGACGGCGTGGTCGACCAGTTGTCGGCGCTGGGCATCGTCGGCACGGCTTCGCAGCTCGAGCGTCTGAAGCGAGATCTTGAGCACCTCATCTCCCTGTACTGGGGCCTTCCTCTGAAAGAAGTCGACGTTCACCGAATCCTCGAGGAGTTTCTGGCAACGGCACGAAGGCACAGGTTGACCGTCCCGAGTCACCTGGCCCTTATGAGCAAGACGCTTTCTATGCACGAAGGGCTGGCACGGCAGTTGGACCCGGGATTCAACGTTGCCGAGGTGATCGGTCCTTACGCGCGAGAACTCCTCGTGCGGACCTATCTGCCCCAGTATTGGGCAAGACGCGTCCTCCCCGCCATACGAGATCTGAGTCAGCTGGCAGTCACACTTCCGCGACGCGCCGATCGACTACTGGGGCAGGTGGAGCGAGGAAACGTCTCCATAAACGTCCGGGTGCAGGAAACCGAGCACGTGCTGGAGTCACTGAATCGAATGGTAAACCGCCTGATTCTGGGCATTCTGGCAGGTGCGTTCACCGTCGGAATAGCGCTGCTGCTGCAAATCTATCGCGCCACCGGGATCGAGCGGGTGGTTAGGTGGCTCCTGGGAGTAGGCTTTGCCGCGGTGGGGAGTTTAGGCCTCTGGCTCATCTATGCCATATTCCGCCGTGGGCACCACTAGTCAAGGCGGCGGGACGAATGTGGTGACATTAGGACTCGACATTTCGCAGTTCATGCGAGTGTGAGCCGCCGAAATCCACTGGTTCACGCCGACCTCCCAGCCACTCGCTGCACAACGCGTTGCATTCTGGCTCTCACCTCGCGCGCTATGGGTTCAAGCTTCGGATTGCCCACGAGCCCCAGCACGGGCTCAGGGTCCATCGGTTCCACCATCGATCCGCCGTCCACTTCGTACACAACTACGTTGCAGGGCAGAAGCAGGCCCAGGTCTAGTTCAGCCCCTAGGGCCTGATGAGCCAGTGGCGGATTGCAGGCCCCCAAGATCACGTACGGTCGGAAGTCCACTCCCAGCTTCTCCTTCATCGTCTTCTTCACGTCGATCTCGCAGAGCACTCCAAAGCCCTCGCCCTTGAGAGCTGATTTGGTTCTCTCCACAGCCTCTTCGTAAGGGAGATTCACCTGATGGCCGAAGCCGTAAGTCTTGATTTGCCTTGCCATTGCCGATCACCTCCTGGAGCACAGATTGGCGATTCCCAGGCAACTGGCTGCAATCGACGTGCCAACATGATGTGGGAGGGCTGGAATGCTGCCAACGAGGTCGCGGCAGAGCGTTCGGTTCATCGATGGCTTGCCCTGCCGCGACCATCTCATCAGATTACTAGTAATGCACTCTCACCAGCGTGCCGTAGTCGGCGAAATCCCAGAAGAAGGCGGCGTCACCGTATTCCATTCCAACGCAACCGGCAGAGCTAGGACGGTTGCCGAACACCGAGCGATCTGCCCAGTAGTTGTAGTGGAGCGCTACTCCACCCGGTGCAAAGTACTGGGTAAAGTAGACGTTCTCAAGATACCATCCTCCCGGGCCATCGCTTGGAATTCCGAGGGTCGACGAGTCCATGGTCTCGTCATAGACCCGGGAGTATATGTACCAATCGCCGAGCGGCGTCTGGCCGTTGATCCCGGTGGTCACCGGAGCTGTATAGACCGGTTCGTTGCCTACGTAGGCCGTGGCGGTCTGGGCGCTCAGGTTGACATCTACCCAGCGTTCTCTATCCCCCGCGACACCAGACGAGCCGCCACCTTCTGAGACGTAGGCGCTATGGACGTACCCTCCCGATTCGAGTTGGTACCAGGTGCTGTCGCCCAATATCATCTCGCCGTCAACCGTGTCTACAACAACCACGGGCGTGCCTTCGGTCAACATGTCGATGATCTGCGCCGAGGTATTCGGCGCCGACCTCACGTTTACTGCGTCTGTGCTCACTTTTCCTGAAAACGCGGCTGCTGGCTGTGAGCTGGTGAAGAGCATTCCAGCCAGAACCAACAGAGCGCAGATTGCAATCTTGACTCCTTTCATCCTATCCACCTCCTCACTCTTGAGAATCCCCTTTCTGTCTTCCACCCCTAAGGAGTAGAGGAGTCAGCCGCGACTTTCACCACCAATCGCCGCTTGATCTATCACCTAGGTCTCTGCGTATTTTCTCCCATCAGGAGCCGATTAGATGCTGCAGTCTACGTGCCACTTGTCTGAGAGCAAGCTTAAACTGAGCTTAGCATTGCCTTAACGGTCCATCTGTTGTTCGATGACGATACCCCGTGGTCAGGAATCTGGCAGTCGAAGTTGGCGCATGCACGATCGTTTACGGACGGCCGTCGGTTGGAGAGCGCAAGAGTGGCCAGGTCTTACCAAGTGGAAACCTTGTCGCGAAGCTCGGCACGAGACGCGATGGACAGGCAAGCTGGAGACAATAAGTGGGCAGATGAGGCAAGAGGTGGACTTGCAGTGGAGCGCTCAGTTCACGAGAGTTCTGTATTCTTCATTTCGCTCCTGAGCCTCCGGATTCGCCATCTGTGGGACCGGCTTAGCCAGTAATCCAAGAAAAGAAAGAAGATGGCTACTACGAACATCAGGACAAGGCCTTCAATGAGCCCGTATGCCCGCATGGCAAAAGGAATGGCGATGAGGAACAAGATCAGCACGCTTCGGCGCTTCTTTGAAATTCGTTTCAGCTCGCCCATCTCATTCTGTAATTCTTCATTCAGCCGATTGAGCGTTGGCTCTTTGTCGCTCACATTCATGGCGCTTCACCACTTCGCCGCAAGGTTGTGCCGTCATTGGTCTGGGGTTGAAGGTCGGCAATGTGAACGGACACATCATTTCGACGACGCCGTCACCGACTCTGGCCCCAGGTGACTCCCGCATCATTGCTCCGAAAGACATTGGTTTCCATATCGACGACGAGGACCAGCTGAGCGTTGCCAGGGGCGACCGCAACAGCGCCAACGCCGCTCTTGAATGACGTGGGCGACCAGCTTGCTCCACCGTCACGGCTTAGAAACAGTCCTTTCTCAGTTCCAGCGTACATCAGGCCCGTCTTCGAAGGGACCGTAGCAAGAGCCATCACCATCCGGTTCTGGATGCCCTTGTTCGCCGGCTTCCAGGTCACGCCACCATCGGCGCTTTTCAGAAGTCCGTCGCTCAAAGTTCCAGCAAAGAGAACCAGCGGGTTGTCTTCCGCCACCGCCAAGGCCATTACGGTATCGGGGAGCTTGGCGCTCAGCCTTTTCCAGGTTGTACCACCATCCAGGCTCTGGAACAGGCCGTAGCCCACGACGAACGCGTAAAAGGTCTTGGAGTCTTTGGGGTCGATGGCGAACCCGTGGATATCGTCGTACGGGAGATCGTAGAGCATTCTTTCCCAAGTATTACCGCCGTTCGTGCTTCGGAAAAAGACTTCGTGCCCGGACATGTA
>JAMDCE010000041.1 GCA_023489135.1 Chloroflexota bacterium | reverse complement strand
GCGATCCCTAGCTAGCGCGAAGGTCTCAAAGGAGTAAAGGTGCGTTAAAGCACCTAGCCCCCACTGACGGGAGGCAGGAGTACAAGGTGGTCACCATCAGCCAGGGGATCGGTGAGTTGGGCCGGTTGTCCATTGATGGCCACCAGCATTACCTTCTCCTCCGGAATACCCAGTTTCGCCAAGACATCCTGCGCGGTGCCACCTGGCCCGAGCTCCAAGCGAACGGTGCTCCCGTCCCGGAGAGTAGGGAGATAGTCGCGCAGAATTGTGTACGGCCGGACAATGACGCTGATCATCTGACTTCTGACGCGAGCCCTCTAAATCCCGTCCCAGAATTTGGCCATTTCCTCTTCTGGTATGTCGAAGACCAGATTGTTAGGTGGAAGGGTCTCCTCGCGGAGGAACTCGGGCACCAGTTCGCTCGCCTCGGTCAAACCTGCTCGCGTGTTAAAGGCCCGTTCGGTGCGAAGGATCTCGCGGCCCAACTGCGAGATATAGTCCGGTTCGTGATTAGTGCCATAGACGGCATTAAGAAGATCCACGGTTATCTGGGGGGACTTGCCGACGGCTGGCAGGACAAAGAGGCAAAAGCCTAGAGAGTCATAGGCCGCTATCGTAGTCTGGAGACCGCGGACCAGGTCTACTTGCCCATCGGGCTTGTGATGGTCTATGGACGCACGAATGGTGGGGGCGGTGGTGTGGTCTGCGCCCATGGGAGACATGGAATAAGTGACACCCATGCCCTTGAGAGCTCGTGGCTCGTGCGCCGGCATGCCTTGTCCCTTAACTGCGGGGACGCGGCTGATGCCGAGAACGCGAGCGGTCACCACGACTCCCTGTCCCAGGACCCGCCCGAGGATGGTTCCTTCGCCAGCTTCTCTCAAGAGGCGTAGCGCCCCGTCGGCGTCTCCGAATTTCTCGAGACCGGCCTCCATCGCCACGCCGATAGCCCCGCCAATCTCCACCGTGTCAATGCCATAGTCATTGCAGAGACGGTTCATTAAGGCGATTTGGTCTAGATCGCCAATCTCGAGATTGGATCCCAGTAAGGCGATAGTCTCGTATTCCAAAGGAGCAACCACCGCTTTCCCCTGGGCATCCGCGACTATGTTGGAGCAGCGAATGATGCAGCCGGGCATGCAGGGTTCGGTGGGAGTTCCCTCTCCCCCTCTGGCGACAATCAGGTCGTGCAGCCTCTCTCCGCCAATTTCCTCAAATTCCGAGAAGTTTCCGGAAGTGAAGTTCCTGGTAGGAAGCCCGCCTACGGTCTGCATTGCCGGGATGACCCCGGCGGTCCCATATTTGGGATATAGCTCGGCCGTCACCGGTGACTGCTTGAGGGCCTCCACGAAGTCTTGCCGGGCCTTGTTGAAGGCAACCTGATCCCTAATAGGGATGCGATAATCTCCGTCCTGAGAGACGACGATGGCCTTGAGGCCCTTTGACCCCATCACCGCGCCCAGCCCGCCTCGACCAGCCGCCCGACTGGGCCAACCGTTCATATCGGTGACGAAGACACCGGCGCTGGTATAGAGCCTTTCCCCGGCGGGACCGATGGAGATGGTGGCGATCCGCTGACCGAAGCGCTCGCGCAGTGCTTCTACCAGCGCGTAGTTTCCCAACCCCTTGAGGTCACCGGCTGGCAAGATCTCACAGCCGTCACGGCCTATCCTCAATAGCCACCAGTTGCCTTTCTCGGCCTTGTTCTCGACCACCACGGCTCTGATGCCGTGGCGAACAAGAGCTCTGGCCGCCACTCCACCGGCGTTGCTCTCTCTGACCCCTCCTGTGAGTGGACTCTTGGCCCCTACCGAGAGTCGCTCGGCGCTGGAGACTCCCAGCCCGGCCAGGACACCAGTGGCAAAGATGAGCTTGTTGCGCTTCTCCAGTGGATTGCAGGTGGCCGGCACTTCCTCATCGAGAATCTTGGCGATCAGTCCCCGATTGCTCCAGCCCTCATATTGAGGCGGTAGCGCCTGCGCCTGGACCTGCCCGGTGGCGGCGTCGACTCGAAGCACCTTCATAACGTTCTTTTCCCCCTCGAACAAAACTCTCTGTCTACCTCAACCACCCACGGCTTTCAAGAGGAACGCCACTTCATCGCCCTCCTGGAGAGGGGTATCCTCGGTGGCAAACCGGCCACCCACGAGAATTCCGATAGAGTCGGCGACCTCGACCTCCCTGGACGTTATGGTATAACCTGACTTCTTCGCTTCGCAGGAGAGTATCGTCTTCTGAAAGCGGGCGCCATAGTTCTTGATCAATTGACTGACCAGGCCGGCTACGATCGGCTCTTCTATGTGCACCAGTTCATCCTTCTTGCCGGTGATCTCGCGAAAGGGGTTGAAGTACTTAACTGTGACTTTCATCCTGGTCTATCGCCCTACTTCCATTCCGGCGCGTTCATTCTGCTGTCGGAGCTCGCGGGCAACTTTCTTCAGCCGGCCGGCCTCTTTCCGGAGTTGAACGAATCCCTTCCGCAACTCGATCAGAGATTCCTCAAGATCCATAGAGCTTTTCTGAATTGCCTCGGCCCTGAAGACTAACTTTTGTCCTTTTTCGTCTTCGATTAACCTCCCGGCTTCTTCGATCTGTTTACCTAGCTTCTTTAGCTGGTCCTCAAGATCACCGGCCATCCTCTGCAGCTTCGCATGGCGCTTATCCAGGGTGAGTTTCTCGGTTAAAAGGTCTTCCAGAAGTCCTTGCTCGATCACATTTTCCTCTCAAAAGCCGCGCAGTGGTAGTCGACGTTAAGATAGCGGCTGGGAAGCCGCTGAGGAGCCGCGCCGATTGCGCAACCGCTGCCGACGTAATTCCGGCACCTCAGACAACCCGGCCATTGATGGCCATTCTTACCCGACCTTAGCTCGGCCATAAAAACGGCGAAGTGGTTCGGAAAGGTTTCCTGGAAGCGTTCACGGTAACGCACCACTTCGGACATATTTGTTCCGTTGCCACCTTTCGATAAAACAGCATAAAGGCCGAGAAGGAGAAGCCTCGCCTTTTCATCCGACGAGGCGCCAACTATTTCTTCCACTGAAATCAACTCTATTTCGAGATCGGGTTGATCGGCTGTGAGAACTGCTGATTCTTCCAGCGCCTCCATGGCTAAGGTCAATTCGGTCTCTGGGTCAAGCAACGAAGATTCACCAACTTCTAGGTTAAGATTCAGTCTGGCATAGAATTCACGCTCTCAACCGGCCGGTCCTGCGACCGCGACAAGCCACTTGTCGGCGGACCAACCGGACTTACCGGCGGCCTCTATTTCCCACCAAAGGTAGCCATCCACCGCGACGGGTCCCTTCAAGAGATGGACAATGGTGCCGTCAGGCAGGAGAGCAACCGAAGGAGACTCGGAACCGGGATCGAGCCGAACCTGCAGGCCGTTGTTTTCGGTGCCGACCACACGAGCATATCTATCGACGGCCAGGAGCGACGCAGTCACCGTGGGGGTCGGCGACGGACCGAACATTGGGTTGATCAGATCTGGCGTTGGCGATAGAGACGCAGTGGTGGAGATAGTCTTGCTCTCCTTGGCCCCAGCCGTGCTGTAGGAGATCCAGCCAAGCGCCGAGATCAGCACGAGAGCGATGGCCGCAACGAGAACGGTGACCGACAAACGGGCGTGTCGCGAAGATGGTCCAACCCCCCATTGGGTCTGCCGGCGCAGCTTGCTTGCTGAAGCCACCGTCGGGGTGCCGATACCGTTTTCTGCGATTGAATCGCCACCCGCATTATCTTCGACAATGCTGGCTACGGCCTCCTTTGGTGAAGACGAGGGTTGGGAAGACTGAACTACCGTGCAGTCGACGGGCGCTCTGGACTTGCGCCTCGGCGCGGCCAACCAGAAATCGGTGCTAAAGGTACCTTGGCAACTGTACTCACCCGCCTCAACCAAATGATTGACGCGGCCTTCGAAGAGAGAAGGGTTTCGGCACCAGCCTTTTCTCCACAGCGGGGAAGGCTCGTAGTAGAAACAGGTGCCACATCTCTTGTTGCCAGGCATCTTAGGTTTTCCGAGATTCGGATCCTTCATACGCCTGGGTCACCTGTGCTTCAATGCTAGTTATGCTGTGGGCTTCGCCAGCTATCGCGCGCTCCTCTCGCTCTGGCACCCTCTGTACGGACGCCCCAATTATATCACGAAAGAGCAACCTGATGATCCAAATAGTGACCCTGAACCATTTGGATCAAAACTCAACCCGTTCGTAGCTTTACGGCTCCCCCTGCGGTGATAGATAATCTCCTGGGGAAGGACGTGAATCCTGGCGGCGACGCCATCAGTCGCTTCCCATCCGGATTTCTGGCTTGGTTATTGGTGGCCCGCGGTCACATCCTACGATCTATTCAGGAGGTGCAGAAATGCAGGTTGAAACTGTCCTTGGTCCGATCTCACCGGATGACATGGGAGTGACGTTACCTCACGAACACATCTTAATCGACGCGACCGTTTGGTGGGAGAAACCGGCAAATCCAGAAAAGCTGAGGATAGCAGAAGGGCCTCTCGAGCTATCCAGCTTCGGCGAAGTGTTCCGGAATCCTCTCCTCAACAGAGACAATCTCCTTATTGATGATATCGACCAGCAGATCAAGGAACTACTGGATTTCAAGAAAGCTGGCGGATCTACCGTCGTCGACGTCACCAATATCGGGATCGGCCGTAACCCCCAGGCCCTGAGGCGCATCGCCCAGGCCACGGGGCTCAACATTGTGATGGGCGCGGGGTTTTACGTGAACGACTGCCACCCGACGTACGTTTCCGAACTGAGCATCGACCAACTGGCCGACATAATGGTGAGAGATGCCGTCGAAGGCGTGGATGGCACGGGGATACGCGCGGGCATCTTCGGGGAGATCGGGACCAGCGATCCCATCACGGACAACGAGGAAAAGGTGGTCCGAGCGGCGGCGAGAGCCCATCTGCGGACGGGCGTCCCTATCAATATCCATCCTTTCATGTGGTCGCGAGCCGGATTGAAGGCCTTGGATTTCCTGAAATCAGAGGGCGTTGACTGCCGCCACGTGATCATGTCCCATATGGATGAGCACACCATCAATGGCAAAATAGATCTGGAGCGGAATCGCCTAGCCGCGGCGGCGGGCGCTTTCGTAGAATACGACACCTGGGGAAATGAATTCTACTACGAGACTTCAGGCATAATCAAGAAAGAGCCTTCCGACCTGGAGCGCGCGGCGTCCATCGCCCAGTTGATCAAGGAAGGGTATCTTTCCCAGTTGCTCCTGTCCCACGACGTTTGGTTGAAAGTCTGCACCAAGAAATATGGTGGCTGGGGCTACGACAACATCTTGACCTACGGAGTGCGCTACCTCAAGGAAGCGGGTGTTACTGATGAGCAGATTAGAACGATGCTCGTGGATAACCCAAAACGCGCCCTGGCCTTTGACCCGCTGTTTTAGGAAGATCTGACCGAAGCTTCCCGGTGACGTGGCGGTTGCCTAGGCTGTGCTCTCCGTTGGTGGTGTAGCATGATTTGCGCTGTTTTCAGAACCTGTCACACCACACGTCCATCCAGAGGGGTCAGTTCTTCTTGACGACAGGAAAGAGGTAAGAAGAACGGCGTTCCTTTGGGCGTTACCTCTCCGTTCGTCCCTGGTCTATGATCAGGTACGATGCACCATCTCGGGCGAACGGGACATGAAGTATAGCCTACCAAAAGTCTTCGTTTTCTCCTATAATGACTAGGCTTCCAGAAACATTCGTCAGTCATTGCTCGTCATATAAGAGGTATCTGCGCGGCCATCGAGGCGAGAAGGGCAGCGTG
>JAMDCE010000117.1 GCA_023489135.1 Chloroflexota bacterium | reverse complement strand
CCTGCACTTGCCGCTGATACTATCTTATATACCCTTCAATAAAACAGACTAAGAATTACACGATTTCGCCATCGTCCAAGAGGTGGCGCTTCTTCTTCACAACCACTCGCTGGTCATCTGTTTGCCTGCCTTCCACTTCGTGTCCCTGACTGACCCGATCCCTTATCGATCAATTTGAGCACGCGCACATACCACCTGCATCTAGCTGATCGAAGCCTGGACCTCACAGCGATCGCCCACAGCGTCAGCCTGTGCCCAACCCCTTGCAACGCGCGTCCCTGGCCTTTACTCTAGCTTTGTGAGATTCACGCTTTTCGCCACCCGCAATTCGAGGAGGTTGAGCGATGGATGAGAGCAAGTTGAAGGTCAATCCGGATGGCACCTACGAAGTTCCCGACGTGGTATACATGCCCCTAAGCTACCTTGAGCCCGGTCTGGGTTATCGTTCGCAACTCAGAGGAATGGAGGAGATGGAGAACTCTATCCGTAGGTTTGGCGTTTTGATGCCCCTGCTGGTGCAGCCTCATCCCAAGAAGACTAATTGCTACATCATCTTCGCCGGCCGGCGGCGCTACGAGGCCGCGAAGAAGGTGGCTCGCGAGAAATGTGACCGTTGTCTGTTTTCGTCTATAACCGTCCAGGTTGGCAGATATCTGATCCCCTGCCGGATATTTCGCAATCTCCCCGAGGTCAACCAGGCTATTCTGTCCTTGACCGAAAACATGGCCCGACGCGATCCTTCAGCTATCGATACCGCTCGCGAGCTCAAGCGAGTAAAAGCCATCGCCGAGAAACAAACTGGCCGCACGATTAAGATGGAAGAGATCCTCACGGTCCTCTGCGGACCGGTGACCGGTAAGAAGGTTCTGGGCAAACGTTACCTCTACAAGCTTCTGCGGATCGCCGAGCTTGATACAGAGGTGGCAGATGTGGCCAAGGAACGAAGGCTTTCCGCAGGCCTCTTGGACCAGGTGACGCGGCTGTCGAGAAAAGATGACCAGCTCGAGCTGGTCAGGATCGTTGCGGATTTGCGCCTGACCGAGAACGAAGCGCGGGAGATCGTCAACAAAAAGCTTTCCTCCGAGGCTTCACCGCTATCGTCGATCGCCGTGGAAGTGGTACCGGCCCCGTGCCTCTCTTCAGATGGCGCCGTCGAATCGGGTCCCGCTAAAGTCGGCACGGTGGATCAGATCGCTACCAGGACGGCTAGATCCAAGACCAAGAGAGGCGTGGAATTGGAGGCATCCGCGGAGAGTGCCGGCCCTTCCGCGGGGGCTGGTGCTGACGACGGAGAAACAGGATCGAAGACGACAGCCCTGGCGCTGATGATCGAACGCCTGCGGGGACAGGCGGATGTGGAACTCCTGCACGCCGCAGACGTGCTGGAAGCGTGGACGAAGGGGGAGTACCAGCATCTCAAGCCTGGCGGCGAGGTTCTGAAGCATTGGCTGGACGAGCTTTCGGCTGGCGGGCACGATCCCGAGGTGATGGAGAGGCTTCGGGGCATCATCGAGCGACAGCAATTCGATCACCTGGATGCAGAGCTCATCAAACTGATCTACATGTACCAGGGTGTGTTGCCGGAGCACCTGCCCGGCTATCTGCCGATAATGCGCGAATCCATCGACAAATCTCCCTGGTATCGCAGCCTCGTCACACACTTCCTGGGCCTGTTAAACACCCTGGGCCATCCTGAGGAGAGTAAGAAGGTCGACTCGATATCCCGCCGTCTGCTGGACGCTGTCCTTCACGAGTTGTTTTGGCTCTCCATTGTTTACGATCCTCGGCTGCAGTACTGGGTGGAGAAGCTACCTCCCCAGCGAAAGAAGGAATTTGCTCGATACGTGAGGACTGGGAATAGGCACGAAATCAGAGACTCTGTCTACGACGAACATCGGTAGCGAGCCGATGGATGAGCAGCTAACCTATCCACTATTGTATTTGGTGGCAAGCATCCAACTGACACACGCCCCGTTCCACCGACGAGGCGTTGACTGACATACGGTGCATACGGGAAGCGATGTCAGAATCAACGTGGTACCAGAGGTTATTGCGATGCTTCCTGGAGTTGTTGGCGCTGTTGCAGCAGCCGGCTGAGGGCAAGAAGGTTAGCGCCATATAGAAGGCTCAAAGATGGCATCTTTCACGAGCTCTTCTGCCCGTCCACCGTCTACGATCCGAAGATGCAGTATCACGTGGAGAAGCTGCCACCGTTGAGGAAGAAGGAATTCAGGGGGCCGTCGGGGTTTGTGACTTACGGCGCACAAAGCAAGAATTGAAGGAATATCCGACAGGTCGGGAAGGCGGTTGGGAGTGTTGGATGTGAAAAGTCCTCCGTCACATGCTAACGCCTCCAGCCAAGCATTCAAGAGCCAGCGACTGATTTGCTCTGCATACTGAATAGAGCGCAACTGTGCCCTTGTTGCCTGCGCGATAGCAACGTCATATCTACTGCCCGCAATATAGTCATTAAGCAATCGCTCTTCGGCTTTTTGGGCGTCAGCAACATCTTCGTTTAGGACTCCGAGAAGTAAGTTTATCGCCTCAACACTTGCCCGCAAAACAAGACTACCATCAGGCTCCTGCCGTTCGCGAAGGATGTCGATATTGGCTTGACGACGCACGACGTTGCCGTCTGCCATTACATCGAGGTACGAAGGCGCGAATACGTTCGATTCCTCGGTGTTGAGCAACCAATCCACCACGACTCGCGCCACTTCGCGATGCTCGGCCGAGTCATGGTCTGGTGCCATCTTTTGTGCCAGGTCAACAATCGTCTCGGTCAACGCTAATCGAGTGATACCACCCTCAAGGAATCCCATTTGGTCCACGACAGCTTGAATTGTATGCAATTGGAGGCTGAGCAGATCATAGGCATCCCACCACTCGCCACGGCGAAGCTTATGCATCTCCAGGTGGTGCAAAACAGATGTGAACCGTAAGGTGCTCATTCGTCGGGCATGAATCTCACGCCTAACAGAGCCTGCCTCTACGTCATCATTGCTACTTAATCCGCCAAGTTCATCTGGAATTGTGTCGAACAACGATTCTAGTCTCTGTTGTTTAGGTTGGGATATAGACATCAGACCTCCATAGCAACTGCACTACGGCATCCCCGATTTTCATAACTGAGGATGGTTTCTTACGCAAAGGTGGAACTAGTAAGTCATAATCTCATGTCGGTTATGTTCATCAGAAATTTTTGCGGCGGTTACAAACTATTATACTCCAACCTACCTTACCATCGCCGTCCATCCAGCATTGCTGCATGCATGCTGATAGTGTGACATTCAATTCGGTCGATTATGTTAACGTCACCACTACGAGCTACTTCCATCAAAACCGCAAACAGCTCCGATCTGCAGAAACTCCCTCATACTACTACAGACTAGAGGAAGAACCATCCAAGTGTATATTCATATTCCTGCCGTGACAGAACTTGAAGAAAGCCCTGGCGTTGTATATGTCCCGTCAAGACCCGCTCTGTTTCCTCAATGATTGCTAGACTGGTTATCACGCTTGTTTGCCATACAGGCACTTTATACATCATACATTAGGCCTTCACCGCGCCAGAATTCTCTCTAGTTGAGCAAGGTCACGAAGAGTCGAGAAATAGACTCCCTCCGCCTCGCATCTTTGTCGTGCTTCGGCTCGGAACCCAGTTTGTGATAGGTACCATCTCCTATCAACTTGCTGGCCTGCTTGTTGCTCATAGAAGCGAATTGCCTTGATGAACCTGTCCACTTGAGACACAGTGACACCACCCGCGCGATGCTTAGCCTCGATTGCCCACAATTGAGTTCCAGCTGCGATGCCGTCGATTTCCACGCTCCCTGGCTGGCCTGAGAATACGCCATTGGGATCAGGGAGGACAACCACTCTGACATCGGTAAAGCTTGGCAAAGTGATCTGGCCGGCGGCGCCAAGCAATCTCCCTGAGACCGTCTGAGCTCCAAACTGGCGTAGGACGTTGTGTACTCGCTTCTCGAACATTTCGCCCATCGCTTGATGCAACGCCGCGATCCGCTCTTCATAGGATCGAATCACTTTTGCTCGGGCCTCGGGATTCGAGAAAACAGTGGCCGGCTCACGCCGTTCTCGCTCGAGGGCGATCCACACGGGCAATATGGGATCAACAAACCATAACCCGCTTTCACGGTACGTCAGGATATCAATGTCAACAAGCTCTGCCACCACACGGTTGATCTGCGCTGCTCCCCGGCTTCGCCGCACCGATCTCGCGATATCCGCGCGCAAACGACCTTCACGCCCAGCCAGATGCCTCAGCACTGCTTCTGGGATGTTCTCACCACGCACATTCCCCAACGCTTGCTCAAACAAGTACTGGCAATAGATCGAGATCGTACTGTTACGATCCAGGAGCTGTATTTGAAAAGCAGCATCGATGTGGTCTCCATTGACCAGTGAAGCCTCCTGGCGAGCAGCTTCGACAGCAGCCAAGGCAAGAGTACGCACATAGAAGGGGAAACCTTGGGTAAGAGTGTGCAGACGCTGAACAGCGTCTTGCGATGATCCAATTTCACTTCGTTCCCAGATGCCAACCGCGAGCTCGCGTGTATCTTCGGGTCCGAATGGAGGCAATTCTAGCTCGTGGAACCGCGTAAAAATCGGGTCATTGCCCTGATGCAACAGTTTGCGCATAGCGGTGACGATGGATCCGGCGATCGCAAATGCCACTCTGCCGCGCCGGTCAAGGGCCTCCCGAATAACGGCCCACAGATTATCGGTATTCTTGAAGTTCTGTAGACGCAGGATGTCCTGAAACTCGTCGAGAATTACGAGGATGGGCATCGACAGTGCCTCTGACAGCGCGGCGGGAAAGGCAAATACTTTGGCCAACAAGCGACCATAACTGCCACTATCTTTGATCAAGTCGAGGATTTCTTCAACCGGCGGGGCGACCGCTTCGTTTAGCAACGCTGCAGTTGTCAAAAGCGAAGTGGACTGGGTCGTTACCGTTCTCGGGAGCTGCCGGGCGTTCGCTGCCGATTGCAGCAGCGTGGACAAGAACTCCAAAGCGAAATCCTCGGGCGTTGATACCATAACGTCGATCGGGAGTCTGGGAATGCATTGATAGGAGTGCCTGAGCCTTACTTCATCCAGGAGCATCGTCTTGCCGATACGTCGAAGACCAAGCAATGCAACGTGACGGCGATCGCCATGGTCGAGAGCTGAAATGACATCTTCAAAGAACTGAAGCTGCGTTCGGCGATTGACGAAGATGGGCTCAATTGCTGATTTCTGCAAAGCCAGTCCTCCTGTGCTAAATACAAATCCATCTGCATTATAACTCAATCGGGTTCATTATTTCCACAGTTTGGGCAAGATCTGCAAAACGAGGTTGGCAAATTGGTGCTACGGTGGCCTTGGGAACTGATTCGTTGCGCAGTCTCTCGCCTTTTTTGAGCAAAACTTGACCATGCCGATTTAAGCCCAATCGGCGTGGCTCTGAAACTTCTTATCCTGCATAATGATGCGGAAGTCAGGAGCATAGGCATCGACGATGATTTCATCCATAATCCGCTGCTCACGCTCCTCGTCACGTGGCTGTGTCGGCATTTTAGCTCCTGTCCTCTCAGGTCTCTATAAGCCAACAGGCGGTTCACTCATGATAAAATGATAATATGCTTGATTTCAAATTCCCAAACTGCAGACCAGGTATTTGGAGATAAGAGCAAAGACACCAAGCTGACGATGGCGTGGCAGGTGTTTGGCGACGAGATGGGCATTGGGAAGGCCATCGGTAGAGGCGATTTGCCCCATTTAGC
>JAMDCE010000278.1 GCA_023489135.1 Chloroflexota bacterium | reverse complement strand
GATGGGCTGGTTTCGACTCTCATTTGCTTTGGGACACAACGTCGTTCCCGGTGAAGAAGTGGTTTCCGATCACTGGGGCGAGAGCTCCTGAGATCACGTAGCCGATACAACCTCGTTCGTGAGTTGTACTTTTTGCCCGGAATTGGCTAGCTGATGGTACCTTTTTTCTAGTCCTGTTAACTTGATTCTCGGTATGTCATCCGGTGTCGTGTCTAGATGCCGGGCGATTGATCCAAATCCTGCATTTCTTGGAATTGATTGAATGTCGACAGACCCCGTGCTCGATGCTCCGCAGTTCGATCCGACAGCGCCGGCATCAGCTACCGGGACATAGCGTTGAATCGACTTCCTCGAAATGGTTGAGATAGCTTCTTACTGGCCGGCGCGGTGGCACGCGTAACGGCGCTGGTCAGTGTTGTTGCCACTTTCATGGCTTGAGGCTTTGCGGGAGGCAGACATTCCATGGATCCAGCACAGTTGATACAGTACGGGCTAGCCGGGCTGACCCTGGGCAGCATCTATGCCCTGGTCGGATTCAGTGTGGCCCTGATTCATCGTGCTTCGGGGATTCTCAATCTCGCTCAAGGCGAGTTTTCCATGGTGGGGGCCATGATAGTGATCTGGCTGACCACCAGCCTGCATTTACCTACGCCGGTCGCTCTCGTGATCGGCCTGCTGGCTGGAGTTGCCGCCGGGCTGCTCTTGGAGAGGACCGTAATTCGTCCCGCGCTTCAATTTCCCACACTTACCGTTGTGATGGTGACCGTGGGGGCTGCCATGACTATGCAAGGCTTTGTGGTTTTGGTCTGGGGTCCCGATTCGTTCACCCTGGCGCCGTTTTCCGGCTCCACACCCGTCCAAATCTTCGGCGCTTTCATCACCACTCAGGCCTTTTGGATTCTGGGCGTATCGGTGATTCTCTCCGCTTTGTTCTGGTATTTCTTCGAAAAGACAACCCTGGGAATCGCTATGCGGGCCAGCGCCGAGAACCGCCTTGGCGCCTCCCTCGTGGGAATCGAGGGGCAGCGAATGACCGTGGTGGCTTTTGGCGTTGCGGGAGGTGTGGCTGCCGTGGCGGGAATTCTGGTGGCTCCCATCGTATTCGCCAATTTCCTGATGGGCATGATGTTGACGGTTAAGGGAAGCATCGCCGCGGTCGTGGGCGGAATTAACAGCAACGTCGGGGTCATCGCCGGAGGGCTGGTAATCGGGCTCCTGGAGAGTTACTCCGCCGGGCTCATACCATCCCTCTACAAGGACGTCGTCGCAGTGTTATTGCTCATCATACTACTCTGCGCCAGGCCCAACGGGCTCATAGGTGAGCGGGGATGACGAGAAGAGACCTGGTTCTGGTGGCAGTGCTCGCCCTCGTGGTGGCCATCCTACCCTTGTTCTTGCGCGGCTCGTATCTCTTCGGCTTCGCCATTCTGGTCGGAATATTCGGAATCGCTGCCATGGCCGTGGATCTGGTCTTCGGATATTCGGGACAGATAACGCTGGGGCACGGGGCCTTTATGGCCCTCGGTGCCTACTGTTCCGCCATTCTGACGATCCGGTACGGATTCCCGCCGCTGCTGGCTATGGTCGCCGCCGCGGTTGTTTTCGGGACTGGCGGCTCTGGCGATGGGCTACCCCGTTCTTGGGTTATTGACGCATTTCCACCTGGCCATGGCCACGCTGGCCTTTGGACTGCTCGTGTACTCTTTCCTGGTCGTGGGGGGGGAGTTTACCGGGGGATTCAGCGGAATACCCGGCATCCCACCCTTTTCCATTGGCCCATGGGTTATGCAAGACGAAGTGGTCTTCTATTTCTGGGTGTGGTTCCTGGCGCTGGCGCTGCTGGTGGTCGCAATCAATATCGGCAGGTCCCAAGTAGGGCGTGTTCTCAAGTCCATTCAAGACGACGAAATGGCAGCCAAAGCCGTGGGAATTAGCGTCGGATCGTACAAGCTAAACATATTTGTCGTCAGCGCGATGTACTCCTCTGTCGGAGGAAGCCTTCTCGCGCACTACATCAGCCACGTGTCGCCGAGCCAGTTCGACATGGTGCTCTCTATGGATCTCCTGGTGATGGATGTGCTGGGCGGGAAGGGCACGCTGGTTGGGGGCATTCTGGGCGCGGCCTTCCTCAAGTTCTTGCCACAGCTTACGGAGTCGTTCAAGGACTACCGCTTGCTCGGAAACGGCATTATCGTCACGATGGTGCTGCTTTTTGCGCCCGGCGGTATCGTCGGTCTGCTCCGCAATCTTCTGTTCTCGACCTTGACGCGCCGTGCGGTCGCCTTCGGGCGCGGCTCTCTCAGAAGGCGAGCGGTTCCTGCCAAATCCATCGGCGGTCCTACCTACAAAGGCGAGTGAGGAGCTAGGTGCGAGAGATCATCCTGGAAGTTGATGGCTTGAGCAAATCCTTTGGCGGCCTGCAGGCGGTCCGAAACGTGAGTTTTGCGCTGGAAACGGCCAAGATCAAGGCGCTGATTGGCCCCAACGGCGCCGGGAAGACCACTATCTTCAATTTGATGACCGGTTTTCTCTCTCCAACCTCCGGCTCCATCAAATACCGGGGCAAGGATCTGGTGAGGATGAAGCCCGAGGATATTGTTCGTGTGGGAATCTCCCGCACCTTTCAAATAGTGCGCTTGTTCAAGAGCCTGTCGGTGCTCGAAAACGTCATGGTCGGCTGCCACCCCACGGCTCCTGCCGGCATTCTGTCGAGTGCCCTGGCCTTGCCACGCGTGCGGCAGCGCGATGCTTTGATTCGAGACCGCGCTATGCACTACCTGGAATACACGGGCCTGGCCGGCAAGCATCACGATTTCCCATCCAATCTTTCTTGTGGCCAGCAACGACTGCTGGAGCTGGCGAGGGCCCTTGCCTCGGAGCCGAAAGTCCTCTTGCTGGACGAGCCGGCTGCCGGGTTGAACGATGTGGAAAGGGAAGTCCTTGGAGGTCTTTTCTTGGACATTTGCCGGCGAGGGACCACCATTCTGCTCGTGGAGCACAATATGGATTTGGTAATCGGCGTTTCCCACGAGATACTGGTCCTCAATTATGGGGAGAAACTTGCCGAGGGAACCCCGGAGCAGATTCAAAGTAGACAGGAGGTGATTGCGGCGTACCTGGGTGAGACCGTTTGAGGAGAGTGGCGCTCTCGACGGGTGGGTGTAGCTGGGCCGGCACCACCTGGTGCCGCTGTGTCTCAAGGACCGTGTTATCACGGATGGGCGGTTCAGTCCTCGGAGGGAAAGCGCGTTCTTCTGAGGAGCCCCTTTCGGGCTTTTGGGCGAACTAAATCCGGACCACAAGGGTCTTAAGCAAGGAGTTGAGAATGTTGCAGAGAAGGATCATTTGGCACGCGACCTACATCGCCATTGCGCTATCCATCGTGCTGGCTCTGGTCGCGGGTTGCAGTGGACCCGCCGCACCCGCCGCTAAGGAGCCGGCAAAGCAAGCGGAGCAAGCCCAGGCACCCAAGCCGGCAGCGCAGACCAACGCAGCGAAACCGGCTGAGAAGGCGGAGGCGCCCAAGGCCGCAGCCACTAAGCCTGCAGCCAAGGCCGAAGCGCCCAAAGCTGCTGGCGGCAAAGAGCCTTACAAGCTGGCCTGGGTTGGCTCCCTTACCGGAGCATTCGGCAAGGTGGGAGCCACAATTAAGAAAGGTGTAGACGTAGAAATAGAAACCGTCAACAAGTCCGGCGGCATTGATGGACACCCCGTAGAGCTTGTCGCCTACGACGATCAATCGAAAGCCGAGGAGGCCGTGCTGCTTTTCCGCAAGGCCGTGGAACAGGATAAGGCGCTGGCGATACTGGGCCCGCTGCCCAGCGTCCAGGTCATTCCCGTCCAACCGGTCGCTCGAACCTTGAATACCCCCTGGATCTTCTTCGGTTCGGTCGCGCCCACTCCCGATGACAAATATATGTTCTCGAACATTAACACCGTCGAGCAACTGGTAGAGACGTATATCGCCTACGCCAGCAAGAAGGGGTGGAAACGAATAGCCGGCTTGCACCCGACCGACGATCTGAGCAACCGTGCCTCGGCGGCCATCAAGTCCATCGGCGGCAAGTACGGCATCGAAGTTGTCGGCGAGGAAAGGTACGGGCTAAAGGACAATGACATCACGCCGCAGGTCACTAAGATCAAGGCTATGAATCCTCAAGCCATCATCGCCTGGGGCACGGGGGATCCGGCTATCCTGGCCTACCGCAACGCGCAGCAGGTCGGACTAAACGTGCCGATGTTCTTGAACACCTCCAACGCCAATTCCACCTTCTTCGATCTGACGGGGGAGATCCCCAGGAAGGGCCTGCTCTATACTGGTGGAGTCAAGGCGATGTACGCCGATGACCTGCCGAACACGGACCCGGCCAAGGCCAAGGCCAAGGACTTTAGCGCCCGCTTTACCGCCAAATTCGGAGTTGCGCCCGAGGCGAACGAGTCCTGGGGCGCCGATAGCGCGGACATGATTCTTGACGCCCTCAAGAAGGTCGGACCGGACCGGACCAAGATCAAGGACTTTCTTGAGAACATGAAATACGACGGCGTGGCCGGCACCTATGTCAGGACTCCACAGCCTCAAGATCACGTCGGCATGGACCCGGCCTCGTTTGTGATGGTGGTAGCCGAAGGCAAGAAATGGGTCAAGGCTGATTAATTCGATGCTGAAAGTCGATGATCTCCAAGTGTACTACGGTGCCGTCAAGGTCCTCAACGGCCTTTGTCTCGAGGTGCACGAAGGGGAGATCGTTGTGCTGCTCGGAGCCAACGGGGCCGGCAAGTCAACCCTGATGCGAAGCATCTCGGGCATCCTGCCGGCCCGCGCCGGCGGAGTATCGTTCCTGGGGAAAGAGATATCCTCTCTCCGAGCCAGCCAGATCGTCCGTCTCGGGTTGTGCCACGTGCCGGAGGGGAAACAGCTGTTCGCCTCGCTCAGCGTGGCCAACAACCTCCGGCTGGGAGCCTACGTGCACGGGGGCAGCCTTTCGGAGCGGTCGGTCGGCGAGCGCCAGGAAGCCATATTAACCCTGTTCCCTCGCCTGCGAGAGCGCCTCGCCCAGCAAGCGGGCACGCTCAGCGGAGGTGAGCAGCAAATGCTGGCCATTGCCCGCGGGCTGATGTCGATGCCCAAGCTGCTGTTGCTCGATGAGCCTTCCCTAGGCCTGGCGCCTATGGTCATCAAGGCCATTTTCGAAACGGTGAAGGAACTTCGGCGCCAGGGCCTGACCATCCTCCTGGTCGAGCAGAACGTGCGGGCGGCTTTGGAAGTGGCGGATAGGGGATACATCCTGCAGGACGGCCGCATTGTCCTGGAGGGAACCACTCAAAGCTTCCTGGAAAACGAACACGTTAAGAGTGCTTACCTGGGCAAATCCAAGACGCTTCGCGGGTCGGCAGGTTCAAACCAAGCTTGAGCGTGCCGTTCCTCTATCCTTCTAGTTTGGCACTGGCGAAGGTGGTAGCGCCCCGCTCCTCCGCCCTGGCCAGAACGAACAACAAATCGGAGAGACGATTGAGGTAACGAAGGACCTGCTCGTTCACTAGTTGACGATCGTGCCAGAGGCCGGCAGACCGCCTCTCCGCCCGGCGAACTATAGTGCGTGCCAGATCGAGGTGCGCTGCCAGCAGGTTACCTCCCGGCACTACAAAGGCTTTGGGGATTTCGAGGCCCACCTCGTGCTCTGCCACCATTTGCTCCAAGCGGTCGACCATGGCAGAGGTGACTTGCCCGAAGTGCTGAACGAGCTTGGGATACTCGGTCGAGTCGGTGGCCAGCTCGGCGCCGACCAGGAACAGCTCCCTCTGGATCCCAAGCAGTATAGCTTGCAGCGCCTCGTTTCCACCGGCCAGAGCCCTGGCTATACCCAGGGCAGACACCGCCTCGTCGATGGTCCCGTAGGCCTCGGCGCGGGCGCTCTCCTTCGGAATCCTCCCCCCGTAGAGAAGATCCGTCTCGCCCTCGTCCTTTCGTTTTCGGTAAGACTTCATATGCCCTACTTGACTCTCCACTTCTGAAGGCCGTCGTCCGCAGTGTTCTCGACCTTGCCTTCATACAGCATGTGGTAAAGGTGGGCCAGGGTTTCCCCGACAGCCATCAGTTTATGGAACCGGGGCATCCTATCCCAGACCATCTCCCCGTTTGCCCACGTGATCTTCGACGAAATCTGGTACGCCGTCCTAAAGGGGCCGTCGATCGAGGCGAGAATCTCCTCACAGCGTTCCAAATGGTGCCTGGTAATCTCATCGATCCTCTTAGTCAAGTCGTGGAAGGAGTGTTCGTGTGCCGGAAGCACGAAGGCGACGTCCAGTCCTCTCAGGCGGTGCAGCGAGCCGAGGAAGTTCGCCAGTGGATTGCCTCCGGCGCGGAGGTTGTAGGCGACGCTGGGGGTTATGATCGGTAGAACGTGATCCCCGGAGATGAGAATCCTCTCCGTGGGTTCGTGGAGACATATGTGTCCGACCGTATGTCCGGGGGTCCAGACCACGTCGAACTTGAAGCGGCCGATCCTCAACTCCTCGCCGCCGCGCAGCGGGACATCCGGAGCAAACTTGCCCCCGTTGGCGAAGAACCCTCCCGACATCGGTTGCTGCAGGGTGTCAACTTCGTCGGGAGGCGCGCCGTTGAAGGCGAGCCACGCCCCGTAACCCTGGGCATCGTTCAGCCGGTCGTGATAGATGCTGTTCAGAAACGTGACGTCTGCTTCGTGCATCATTATCTGCGCGTTTGTGTTTGCTTTGACCCGATGTGCCAGCCCGAAATGGTCGGCGTGCCAGTGGGTCATGACAACTCTCTTGAGCCGGGTCAGATCGCCGGCCAACTCCCGGAATTGATCGACGAGGCTACTGTAGGCTTCGTCGGCGTCAAAACCGGTGTCGACGAGCGTCCATCCGTCGCCTTCACGAATCGCGTAGATGTTGACGTGCCCGAGCGGATTGTCGGGAATGGGAATCTGCATCTGATAGAGATCAGGAATGATTTGCACTCGATTTCACCAGTTAACTAGAATGTGGGCCCAGCCGTCGGTGCCAGCCACCACATCTTACCACTCCACGGACCGAATGAAAAGGTCGGCGCAGCGCCACAGGCAAATTGCTCTGGCGTCCATAAGCTGCTACAATGGCGCAATCCAGGATGTTCGGTAAGAGGTGCTTGGATGACGACTCGGGGTTTCAGAAAATCTGTGAAGCGGGCCGCCTGCGATCCTCAGTTGGCACTGGCGATGGAGCGTGCTATGCGCTCTATAGCTGTGCGCAGGGCACAGGCCTACGAGGGTGTGGATTTCAAGCACGTCCAGGAGCAGGTTGGATCGATCAAAAAATCGGCCGTCGAGCACCTCCCTGAAATGGTCGACCAGTACATAGGAGAAGCACGTCAGGCCGGTATCATGGTGTGCCAGGCGGAGGACGCTGCTGCCGCCAATCGATACATAGTTGACCTGGCGACGAGTCGAGGGGTGAGAAAAGTAGTTAAGTCGAAATCGATGCTGACCGAGGAAATCGGTCTCAACGGGGCGTTGCAGGCCAGGGGTATTGAGGTCATCGAAACCGACGTCGGCGAATGGATCATCCAACTGGCCGGCGAGCGGCCGTCGCATTTCGTCGCTCCTGCCATCCACAAGTCGCGAGAGGAAGTGGCCGAGCTCTTCTCCCGCGTCATCGGGCGCCCGGTTTCGGGGGACGACGTTCCCGGCATGGTTGCGATAGCTCGGGAGCAGTTGCGCCAGCACTTTGTCACGGCCGATATGGGCATATCCGGAGCCAACATCGCCATCGCCGATACCGGAACGGTGGTTACGGTGACGAACGAGGGCAATGACCGCCTGGCCATGACCTTCCCCCCCATTCACGTGGCGGTAGTAGGAATCGAGAAAATCGTGCCGGACATCATCGCCGCGGCAACCATTCTGAAGTACCTGCCGCGTAGCGCCACCGGACAAAAGATCACCTCCTATGTCTCTTTGACCACCGGTCCCAGCAAAACCTCGGACATCGAGGCCACTCCCATCACCGGAGCTCACGGCCCCAAGGAGATGCACGTGGTGCTGGTGGACAACGGCCGCAGCGCGCTTATGAACGATGCTGAGTTCCGCGAGGCCCTGCAATGTATCAAGTGCTCCTGCTGTCTCAACGTGTGCCCGGTTTTCCGCGTGGTGAGCGGCCACGTTTTCGGTCGGGTGTATCAGGGGGGAATCGGCACGGTGCTCACGGCCTTTCTTGCCAGCCTCGACGATGCTACCGACCCCCTGCAACTCTGCGCCGGTTGCCGGCGCTGCGTGACGACCTGTCCCGCCGGCATCGACATCCCCCGCCTAGTAATCAGTCTCCGCAGCCGGGCGGGGAAGAAGGGTCGGTCTCTGTTGGAAGACCTGGCATTCCGCCACATTCTCGATAATCCCCAACGTTTCAAGCAGACGATGAGGTTGGCAAGGGGGGTCCAGCGAGTTCTGGCTGGTGGGGAGTCCCTCGTGAGGAGCCTGCCGCCGCCCGTATCATCCCTGACCGGCTTCCGCAGTCTACCCCCCTTGGCGGCAACCCCGCTTCGCGAGCGCTGGCGCCGTGATGATGGAGCCGGCACCCCTCGCGTGGCTTTCTTTGCCGGATGCTTGATCGACCTGGTTTATCCCGAGATAGGGGAGTCGGTTGCCAGCGTGCTCAGGGACGCCGGAGCCTCCGTGGCATTTCCACCGCACCAGGAATGCTGCGGCCTTCCCGCCTGCTGGTCCGGAGACGAAAAGACGGCTCGCGATATGGCCAGGCGAAACATAGAAGCACTGGAGATGTCCGGCCCGGATTACGTTGTGTCCGCCTGCCCCACCTGCACCGTTGCGCTGGTCAAGGAGTTTCCCCGACTCCTGGCCGCTGAGCCCGAATGGCTGTCGCGGGCCAGGGCTCTCGCCGCCCGCACCTTCGACTTCTCAGCCTTCCTGGCACGTGTTATAGGAGCGGACGCGCTCTCCCCCACAGCGGGTCGGCCCACACTGACCTATCACGATTCCTGCCACCTGCGCCACACGCTGGAAGCTTCGTCGGCCCCCCGCGCGCTGCTAGTGCGCGCCGGAGCGAATTTGGTTGAGATGGAAGACCCTGATGCCTGCTGCGGGTGCGCCGGCGCTTTTTCGCTCAAGTTCCCCGAGGTATCAAAATCGATACTCGACAGGAAGCTAGCGAGTGTGGAAGCGACAGGAGCATCTCTGGTGGCCACGGATTGTCCCGCCTGCATCTTGCAGCTGCGCGGAGGGCTGGACAAGCGAGGAAGCCAGATCGAAGTGCTGCACACCGCCCAAATACTCGCGGACCGTAATGGCCTCCCCGACCAGTCGCCTGCTTGACGAAAATCGGTCCAGTGGGTAACATTCGGTTGGACATAACATATGGGAGACATCCTGGTGGTGGTTGACGAGAATCTCACTCGAGACAGGCTTACCCCGAAGATTTCGATCATCGTTCCGGTACGAAACGCCCAGCGCACTTTGGACAAAACCTTTGGCTATCTCCAAGCCCTGGACTACCCGCGCGAGAAGATGGAGGTAATCCTGGCCGATGGCGGCAGCACGGACGGCACCGTAGCTGTGATAAAAGAGTGGCAGCAGAAGGACCCATCGGTGAGGCTGGTTGAAGTGCCGAACTGCACCTCCCCCGGACACGCTCGCAACGCCGCTCTCAAGGTGGCGCAGGGGGAGTTCCTGCTATTCACCGACGGCGACTGCGCTCCCGAGCCCAACTGGGTGACCGAGATTCTTCGACCGTTCGCCGCCGATCCGAGTATCGGGGGCGTTGGTGGAGAGGTCCTCACCCTGCGCACGGACGCCGACAACGAGACCGAGTCCTATTGTGAGCAGGTTGGCTTCCTCAGCGTTACGGGCAGGTGTGGCCTTACCCAAAGCGGGTATTTTCCGGGGGTTGTCGACAAGTTGCCCCACGAGGTCAACGGTGGCAATTACTCCCCGTTTTTTGCCACGGCAAACGTTGCTTTCCGAAAATCGGTTATCGACGCGGCAGGTGGCGAGTTCTGGCACGAACCCACCGGCGAAGACGTAGATTTCTCGCTGCGCATTCTGGATCAAGGACACAAACTGTATTTTTCCAAGAGCGCCGTGGTGAAGCACATGCACCGAGTGACCCTTGACAGCTACCTTCGCCAGTGGTACGGCTACGGTTATGGCCATCCCTTGCTGATAGCGAGACACGCCGCGGACAAGCTAGAGGTCGTGTTGCAGTTCGACAAGCCGGCCTTTCTCGATCTGCCTTTGCCCTTCAAGGGAATCATTCACGTCGGCTCCTTCCAGTTGATGCACGTCTTTCTGATCGGCACCGTCGCCGCCGGGGCGCTTTCGGTGGTCAGCCCCGCTGCCGTTCCTTTCTTCGGCGCGAGCTTCTTCGGACTGGCCGCTTCGGCGCTATCCTATTTCGCGCGTAATTGCCACCGTTGACCTCGGGACCGGTTGCTGACGTGGTGCAAGATTCGCTACCTAAGCAACTGGGCGTTCATCAAGGGTGCCATCGACGGGACCAAAAAGTTCGGAACGGTCTGCATCGAGCCCAGCTGGTAGGAATAGGACCATAGTAACCTTGACGGGCAACTAAGCATTTGGTAGAATGCCGTGGATTTCAATTCAAGGGGTTGAGTTGGTGCATCCACGAGCTCTCGCTTTGGCTGTCCTGGTGGCATTTGCCGCTTTCCTGGCCGCTGGTATTATGCCTGCTTTTGCCGACGAGGGGCTTGCCACCTGGTACGGTCCCGGGTTTCAAGGCAACCGAATGGCCAACGGCCAGATCTACGACATGAACGATCCTACCACTACGGCGGCCAACCTTTTTCCTTTCGGGACCTGGCTCAAGGTGACCAATGTTGCCAATGGCAAGACCGTCGTCGTCCAGGTTAGGGATAGAGGCCCTTTCAAGCACGCGCTCGACCTCAGTTACGCGGCGTTTGCGCTGCTGGATGAGCCTAAGAAGATGCAGATTAGAGTTCGATATGAGGTGGTGCCGGGGCCGGGAAATGATAACAAGCCCCCGGCGCCCACGCCCAGCCCACAGCCTGCTCCACCCGCTCCCAGCCCGCAGGCTCCTTCGGCGCCTCAGGCCCGGCAGACGGCCGCGGCACCCACACCGGGCCAGTATGTGGTGCAGCCCGGGGATACACTATTCAGCATCGGTCAGCGTTTTGGCGTCGCCGTACAGGCTCTTCTGGAACTGAACGATATCTCCGACCCAAACCTGGTGCGAATCGGGGAAGAACTACGCTTGAGCGCCGGATACGATGGGCCGAGCCGCGGCGGGAGTCGCAACAGCGTTCCCCGCACCCACGAGGTGCAACCGGGAGACACCCTGGGTGGAATTGCCCTGCAGTATGGTCTGTCGGAAAGGGCTTTAGCGGACCTCAATAAGCTCGATAGCCCCGATCTGATCGTCGTGGGCCAGGAGCTGCTGCTTCCCGAAGATGCGGGAAGCTCGCCTTCGTCCCCTGCGCCGAGATTCAGGGATTACATCGTACAGGACGGAGATACCTTGCTGGGGATTGCCCAGGCGCATGAGACAACGTTGGATGATATCCTCTCTGCGAACGATCTGAGCAACGCGGATTTGTTGCTGCCGGGGCAGGTGCTCAGGTTGCCCTAGTCCCCGGCGTGAAACTCGAGGGCGGCTACTCCGGCGGGTGCGATATTTCCCCGGTGTGTCCGCAGGAATTCGGCGATATCCTCGGCGGCATCCCGCACGTATTCCATCGCGCAATGCTCCGCTATTGCCCGCCATACCAGGGTCGGACATTGGCGACGAAGTCTCCTTCACGACTTGCTCCACCCTCATTATAACATCCTCTTGTCTTCCTTTAACGGCATTAATCTTGCTATCCTCTTGTACCAGGCTCTAAGTGCCCATCCGACAACATAGCGCGGAGGCTTGTCCCCCGCCGCGGTGCAGGCGGGAGACAAGCCCCCGCGCTACAGTGTGAGGGTAGTCGGGTAGGCTCCAATGGTGATGTTGTGGAAGGGAGGATTGAAATGAGACTACCAGTGTTATTGCTGGTGTTGGCTTTGCTGGCGGCGATAGGTCTATGGCAGGCGCCATCCGTCTATTCTCAAGACCTCGGAAGCGAGCTGTCTGCTGCTCTGGCTGCCAATGAGCAGGCGGTGGAAACCATCCAAAGAGCTGAGGCGGCGACAAGCCCGAACGTGGCTAGAGTCTTGGTTCTTCAGGCGGTTAGTGAGGCTCAGACAGCGCGTGCCCATCTGCGAGATGCTCTGGCGCTCGCCACTACCGACGAGCAGCGTTCACGGATCGAGGGGCTGATAGACCACGTTGACGCGGCCATCAACGCCGGGCTCGAGGCGCAGACCGCCGCGGACGATAGGATTGCCGGCGTCGCTAATGCGGTCAGAGGCGAGCTGGTGGAGGCACTGAGCGAATTGCGGCCTTTTGCTCCGGTGGTAGCTCCACCCCAGCCCATACCCCCGACGCTGCCAAAGGCGGGTGATGGCTGGGCCGATGCAAGGTTCCTGCTTTTCCTAGGTCTTTCCGGTCTGGCATCGATAGTGGTGGGACTCAGGGTGCGCACCACGGTCATCCCGGTGTAGAGTATTCCTCAATGGGGCTAGTAGAACATTTCGCGGAGCGTTGACAACTAGAGAGGCATTGAATGGAATGCCTCTCTAGTTCTTGAATCCAGCAAACGACGGGGAAACCGCTTCGGCGCTATTGCGCGGGTGCAATCTTCGTGCCAGTCAGGCGGTGGCTGCCAAATGTATGTACAGAGTTGAAAAGAAATGCTAGTATGAATACGTGCGGCGGTACACTAGGCTCCCAGGACTATCTCCCACAGGTAGACTATGAAACCCAAGGTGCGAAGACAAGTATCAGCCGGCGGGGTCGTGTTGCGAAGGTCCGATTCATCGGACCTTGTCGCCTTGACCATGCACAAAGACCTTAAGGGGAACGCGGTCTGGAGTCTGCCCAAAGGCATCGTGGAATCGGAGGAAACCCCCGAGCAGGCTGCCGTGCGTGAGGTGAGAGAAGAGACCGGTCTCGAAGGTCGGATTGTAAGTAAGCTGGGCACCGATCGATACTGGTTCTTCTCGCACCGGGAGGGGGTTCGAGTACACAAAACCGTCCATTTCTTTCTAATGGAATGCGTCGGCGGAGATACAGCGCGACATGATTGGGAAGTCGATGAAGTCAGATGGTTCGACTTCGATTCTGCCAGGAAGGCGCTATCATACGAAGGCGAGAGAAAACTCCTCGATCTCGTGGGAAAGACTTGTAGGGAGGAAGACCTTGAAGGTGACTGTCGATCGTGAGCTTTGCATTGGCGCTTCCAACTGCGTGGCTATCGCCCCATCTGTATTCCAGCTCGACGATAACGGCAAAGCTACCGTCCTTGACCCGTCGTCAGTGGAGGAAGATACGTTGTGGGAAGCCGCGGAGAGCTGCCCGACGGGAGCGATCATTCTCGAAGATGACTCTGGCAAACAGCTTTTCCCGTAGCGGAAATACAGACTGTCGATGGCTTGACGCTCGTCTCGTCGTTCCCGTCATAGTGGGTTGCCTCAGCGAGTTGACACTCCGGCGTCGGTGGAATAAAATGGTGCACGGCTGAACCCCGCCCGACTCCTCACTACTCGCACAGGGGAACCACATGGGTGCCCAATCCAAGACCGGGCCATTTGCGGTCAATGCTAAGGGTGACCGGCGCGCCATTCTCGCCTTGTTGGCGCTGGCGTTGGTCTTCCAGTTCTTCCTGCTTATTGAGGTCGGCATTGGCCGACCGGAGAGCATTCCCACCTGGTTCATCGTCTCCACAGAATCCTTTTCCGGCGTCGCCGGAATTAGCATCGTCTATCTCAGTTTTGAGCTGTCACGCATCCAGCAGGTTCGCTATCCCATAATCGTTGCCGTTGCCTTTGGCCTGGCCGCTATCGTGAGCGGAATCCTGGTCATAAGCGCTGCGGAGAACACGGTGATGCACCAGCTCATTTCTTCGTGGTCAATCGGCCTCAGCGATCTTTTCCGGGTGGGTCAATGGGTGCTGGTCGTACCGTTTGCATTCCTTCCGCTCGCCGTGGGGCGGGGCTATCGTAGCCGAGACCGATGGGACATGGTCTTGGTTGCTCTGTCGGTTGTGCTTGCCCTGGCCGCCGGCCTTATGGTAGTAATCGATCTCCTTGCGACGCCCGTGCCGCCGAGCGGTCCCATTGGCCGGGTTCACGAACCGCGTGGTGCCGCTTTTAGCCTTTCTCTCACCGCTTTCTGCCTTGTCGCTACCGCCCTTAACACCCGATGTTTTCGCCATACTCGGAATAGGCTACTGCTGGCAGCTGCTGTTCTGCTCGCCGTCATAGCCCTCGGGCAGGCAACCAGGGCATTTTCAATCCCCCCCCTCTGGTTCTGGCTGTACTTCAACCGCGTGGCCAGATTGGCCGGGTATACTTGTTTCGTGCTCATTCTCCTCAACGAGTACGTTCGTGGTTACCGTAGAAGTGTCGCCTTGAGCGAGAGGGCAAATGTGGCTCTCGAGCGCAAGGTGCAGTACCTGAACATGCTCACCGAATCGGCCAGATCGCTCAATTCGACGCTGGACGTGGACCGGGTGCAGAAAACACTGCTGGAGGCGGCCGTCAGGCTCTTCGGCGCGGAGGCTGCTATGCTCGCTATGTTCGACGAAGTGACCGGACGGCTCGTTCCCACCTGCACTCTTGGCGACCCGGAGGTGTTCCCCAAGGAGGGATTTCCGCTGTCTCGGGGCATTGGCGGCGAAGTGTTTCGAACCCAACAGGCCGAGTTCGTTCCAGACGTATCCAAAGATCCCAGGGCCATTGTGCGTAACTTCGGACCGACTCGCGGCACGGTTTCGCTTCTATCCGTGCCGCTTCTTATTCGTGGTAGATCAATTGGCGTGCTTAACGTGACCTCCTGTTCTTGGGGAACGGAGCGTTCACCTGGTTCTGAGGAGATGGAACTCCTATCCGCGCTCGCATCTCAAGCCGCGATCGCGCTGGAGAATGCCCGCTTGTTCGAGCGAACAGCGGTCATGCACGAGCAGCTCAGGATTGCCGGACTGCGCCTGGAGGCAATCATTGACTCGATGCCCGAGGGCGTCTGCATCGCAGAAGCCCCCAGCGGCAAGCTCATTCTGGCCAACAAGGCGGCCGAGAGGATTATAGGTAGCACCTCGCTGACGGTATTGTCGGCGGGCGAGCGGCCCGCGGCCCTGCATCTTACCAAACCGAACGGGCAGATGTTTCTACCACAGGAGATGCCGGTTGTCCGATCCATATGCAATGGCGAGGTCTGTCGCGGAGTGGAAATGGATGTGGGTGCAGATTTGGGCAAGAAGTTGACCATATTGGTCAACTCCGCGCCAATTGAAGACACGCAAGGAAACGTGGTTGGAGCGGTTACGGTGTTTCAAGACATCACCAGGCAGAAGCAAGCCGAGCGAATGAGGAATGACTTCCTGTCTCGCGTTTCCCACGACTTGAAGACTCCATTGACGACCATTAAGGGCTACGCCAGTACACTCCTCCAAGAAGACGTCGACTGGACGGATGATGAACAGAAGCAGTTCCTTCGCATTGTGGCGCAAGAAGCCGACCGGCTCACGCGTCGGGTTCAAGACTTGCTCGATGCTTCCGCGATTGCCTCCGGCAACTTTAGTATCAAGAGGAGTTGGTGCGATGTTAGAGACCTCATCGAGGTGACCGTCGAGCGTCTGGAGGATTTACTTGTGGGGCACAACGTGGAGGTGGAAATAGTGGAGGACTTGCCCCCAATACCAGTTGACGGGACGAGGTTAAAGCAGGTAGTATCGAATCTGATAGACAACGCGGTGAAGTTCTCCTCAGAAGGGAGCGAGATAACTATCAGAGCCTGGTCGGCAAATGAGTCTCTGTTTGTTTCGGTGTCCGATTGCGGAGTCGGAATCGATCCCTTTGACTTGCCCAGGATTTTTGATCGGTTCAGTCAGGCTCACGATGCCTCTATGGCGCGAGGGCCTACCGGCAAAGGACTAGGCCTGGCTATATGCCAAGGCATAGTGGAGGCGCACGGCGGCACTATATCGGCCGATAGCGTCGAAGGCAAAGGCTCCAGGTTCACCTTCAGCCTGCCGGCCGTCGGTCCCGAAATCCTTTTCGAGGAATAGGCTAGATGCAAAAACGTACTTCGATACTCGTAGTGGATGACGAAAAAGAGATATTGACTTTTGTGCGATCGAATCTGGTCGCTCGGGGATTCGAGGTCGAGATCGCGCGCAACGGGGCTGAAGCGTTGCATGCAATGGAGTCCAAGACCCCTGACCTGATGATTCTCGACATTCTTATGCCCGAGGTAGATGGCTTCGAGGTGTGCCGGAGGGTGCGTGAGTGGTCTTCGATCCCCATAATCGTACTCAGCGCTCTCGGCCGCGATCAGGACAAGGTTCAGGCACTCGATTTGGGCGCAGACGATTACCTAACCAAGCCATTCAGCGTGGATGAATTGCTGGCCAGAATTAGAGCGCTAATGCGCAGAATCCGTGGCGAGCGCACAACAGCACAGCAACCGTTGCCCCCCTTTGAGTCCGCCGGCCTGCGCGTAGACTTCGAGAACAGGCTCGTGTACGTCCGCGGTGAATCGATTCGGCTCACCCCGACCGAGTTCGCACTCCTGCGCGAGTTGGTCGTCAATTCGGGAAGGCTTCTCACGCACGGAATGCTGCTCAGCCGAGTCTGGGGGCCAGAATACCGCTCTGAGGTTGAATACCTCCGCGTATTCATTCGGCGGCTGCGACGCAAGATCGAGCTCGATCCAGACAACCCCTGCTTTATCCTCACGGAACCAAGGTCCGGTTACCGTTTCAACTCACCCTAGAAGATATCCTGCCCCTCCAAGCAGGGTTAGATATCCTTCATAATATTGTTTATTTATTGTTCACTATTGATGCCGCCCGTTAATGGAATCGTCTACCACTTGGATGCTATCCTGTGGACGGCTGGACTTTCCAATCACGTTCCGCATATCAACTCCGCCCAGGAGAAGCTGCAGTGTTGGGAAAACGGATTCTGCTGTTGAGCGAAGATCAGTTGCTTTCGGGTCTGGTATCCAAGAACCTGAAGAAAAGAGGTTATGATGTAAAGTCCGCCTGATGTCGCCTTTCCAACCCATGTCAGTGGGAAGAGCCCGGTGTCGGGCTCCTGTTACTGGACGTCGATCCACCGGGACGGGACGCTCTGGAAGCCGTGCGTGCTCTGGAGTGCATGGGTTGGAAAGGCGACATCCCCGTAGTAACTCTGTGTGACGAAATGCCCAACGAGGACAGAGTTGCCGATCGGGAAGGCGTGCAGTGGGTAGTCAAGCCTTTCACCGTCGATGCCCTTTTGTCGACCGTGAAACAGGCTCTTGGTGAGGCAGGGGCTTCAAAGGACAATACTTTGTATGCGATGGGGGTAAAGTAAAGTGGAGGGATCCTTTCCAAAGTGCCGGCAATGCAACGATGGAGATCTGGTTCCTTTGTCCGATTTCGGTGCGCAATCGGCGGCGATTCACTTCAAGGCCTGGGTGTGCACCAATCCCACTTGCGGGTTCAATCTGAAGATTCGCAGCGGCGATGTCTACATTAACGAGCCCATCGGAAATGGCCGATACGCCAGAGCCGGAAATTCGGCCAATAGATGGGCTACCGTTGACCTCAAAGCGCGGTAAACACTTCTGCAACTACAATCATTGCCAGCTATCGAGTGACTGAAGGTAGTGGAGGGGCTGGAAACACTTCCCGCTTCGGTTTTGTCGATAGCAGGTTGTCTCCCACTACTGCTAAAAGGAGGGCGTGGAGAATGGCAAAGAAGGTATTGGTGGTAGAAGACGACGGAGCCGTGGCGGAGTTGGTCGCAATGGTGCTTAGAGATGAGGGTTACGATGTCGTATGGGCCGACGATTACCAGCTTGTCTTGAACTCAGTGGTCGAAAACGATCCCGATCTCGTGCTGATCGACAGCCCTGACCCACGTGGATTCGGTCCCGCGTGGGACCTGGCGCAATCACTGCACCAAATGAACGAGACTATCCCGCTGATAATGTTTACGGGCCACGTCCGCGACGCGTGGGAGGTCGGCGTAACCGAAAGAGGCAAAGTCTTTGTCGGCGCCATAACAAAACCCTTCGACATCGACACTCTGCTTTTGGCAGTTGAATCGATCTCGAACGTCCAGGGTGAGTCCTTGCTTGACCGGGTGCCCGAGGCCTGCTAAATAATCCGAAATAACGAATGCTGTCGACTCGCTCGGTATCACGATCATCGCAAAGACGCAGCACGCATGCTGCGTCTCTACCAGCCTGCAGTGCTTCATCGATCTTGTCGGGTTATTTAGAGACCGCCGCATCTTGCGAAGGGCCAACCCAAACGAATCTGCTTCGTTAGTAAGCCACTGCTAGCCTGGATGGTCGAACCCTAATCCACTTAATCGCCTGGCCACGGTGGGACTGTTTCCCGTTCGCGGAATGGCGCGACCGATGGCTCGGACCTGATTGTCTTCCGGCGCTGCGCGCGGGAAACTCGGCCGTTTCACCCCACAAATCGACCCTGACCCTCTTGTCTCCACACTTTCCGTGTAGTTTTTTCCCGATCAATTCCCTTCCAAGGCTTGACTGTTGTCTTGGTAGTTGTGTACTATATTGGTCTGGGATTGCAAATGGCATCAATCTTGCAACTTTGCTGTGAACATATTGCTGCTGGGGGTCCGCATCAAGCTATGGCAATCAGACATTCAAGACCGGATGCAGAAGTTGAGCGATATCTAAGGGACTTGATATACGCCGACGTCCGCCTCAATGCGGAGAACATCCAAATCGAGGTATCAGAGGGTGTTGCCCTTTTACGGGGTAGCGTTCCCAACTCGCAGCAGAGGGCGTTGGCCCGCGACATCTCAAATCGGATAAAAGGCGTGCGAAGGGTGGTTAACGAGTTGGAGGTGGTTCCCGCGGGTGCACGATCCGATGCCGACATCACTGCGGATGTGGTGAGCGCTCTCACCGTTGATTCGTTGGTGGATGAAGACAAAATCGACGTGACTACCGTCGATCGCGTTGTGCACATGGAGGGCACGGTCAATACCTACGTCGAACGCAAAGCGGCGTACGACGATGCGCGCCAGGTATCCGGAGTCATCGATGTTATTAACGAAGTGATGGTAATTCCCAGCTACGCTCACGACGATGAGGAGGTCCGCCGGAATGTCAGGCATCAGATTCAAGATAACCTGCGGCTCGATCCGTTTAGCATCGACGTGCAGGTGAGGCACGGTATTGTCCGTCTGAGGGGGAGCGTCGCAACCGTGGAACAGCGATGGATCGTAGGCGATCTGGCTCGCTGGACCCCGGGCGTAATTGACGTCACTAATGATCTGGTGGTGGCCGTAGAGCGCAGTGCGTAACCTGGAGGGGAAGGGAGTACGGCATGAAAAAAGGCGAAGAGGGAAAGCCAAGTACTGCCTTGAGGCAGAAGATGGATAAGCTTGTCCACGATGGCAAGGAGCGTGGCTATGTGGTGGTTCAGGAATTGTTCGACCAACTGAGCAATCCGAGGCCACACGTGCCCGAGGTCGCCCAGGTGCTGCGTGAGAGCGGGGTTGACGTGCCCGGCGGCGAAGCGATCGAGGAGAAAGAACAGGTATGGACGGAGGATCCGTCTTTGCAGGAATTCGTCGAGCAGGAGCTAGAGGAAGTTGAGGAGGAGATGGCTCCCGAAGACGAGGTAGTGGCTGAAGAGGCGGCTGAAGAGGCCGAACAGGAGGGCCTGGAGCCTCTCGCCATCTACCTGCGTGAAATCGACCGCTGGCCACTTCTCATCCATCAGCAGGAAATCGACCTGGCCAAGGCCATCGAAAAGGCGAAAGATGCGCAAAAAAAGCTTGGCCGGAAGCGTAAGGCCTCCGCTGGCGAGACCAGGAAGCTTCAAGACTTGGTCCGCCAGGGACAAGAAGCGAGGCGAACCTTGATGGAATCGAACCTGCGCCTGGTGGTCAGTGTGGCCAAGCGCTACATGGGGAGAGGGCTGCCCCTACTGGATCTGATTCAAGAGGGCAATATCGGATTGGCCAGGGCGGTGGAGAAATACGACCACACCAGGGGGTTTCGCTTTAGCACCTACGCCCACTGGTGGATCAGGCAGGCGGTTACCCGGTCCATCGCGGATCAGGCGCGCACCATTCGAGTGCCGGTGCACATGATCGAGCTGATTGGGGCCTACCATCAATCGGCCAGGAGGCTGCAGCAGATGCTCGGCCGCGAGCCGACCGCCGACGAGGTTGCCAGGGACATGAACGTGGCTCCTCAGCGAGTGAAGGAAATCGTGCGAGCTTCTCGACAGCCCATCTCACTGGAAGCCCCCGTAGGGGAGGAAGAGGAAAGGGTAGCAGACCTCGTGGCCGACAAGCTCGTGAGGCCGCCGGCCGAGGCCGCCGTCCAGCTCGTGCTTCAGGATGAGATTGGCAGAGTGCTGGAGAAGCTCACCGATCGCGAACAGATAGTACTCAAGCTTAGATTCGGCCTCGAAGAAGGACGCCCGCATACCCTGGAAGAGATTGGCGAAGAGCTGGGGATCAGTCGCGAGCGGGTTCGGCAGATCGAAAAAGAGGCTCTGGCCAAGCTGCGCAGTCCTCAGCTGCATGAGAAGATGAAAGAGTATCTGGAATGATCCGCCCATCGGGCTTCCCAACGAGCGAGAACGAGACGCCCTACCTACAGGCGTGTGAGTCACATTAGCTTGTCACCAGTAGCCAGAAGGCCGAGGAAACCCCCTCTCCCTTTACGAAAGGGGGAGGGGACTTGCGTTCGCCAACCTTCCAGCGCATTTTCCGAGTAATATGACCACGCGTTATAGGGTGAGGCATCTCTCGCCCCCGGTCCCGTGACTACCTTAAGGAAATGCCACCCGAGGGCTTGCCTTCGATTTTGCGCAGCTCTTTGAGTATCTCTTCGTCGTCCCTCTGCTGATCCAGAGGAACCACCTGTTTCCAGCGCACTTTTCCTTCCTTGTCGATGATGAAGGTGGCGCGCTGCGAATGGCCCTCCGGTAGAAGGACGCCATACTCCTTGCTGAGGCTGCGGTTGAAATCGCTGACCAGCGGGAGTTTGGTGAGGCCACAACTGTTGGCAAAAGCCTGATGAGATGGCAGACTGTCGACGCTTATGCCCAGCACCTGGGCATCGAGCTCCTCGAACTTCGGAAGATCTTTTTCCAAAGCTGGGAGCTCTCGCTCTCAAACCGATGTCCAGTCTTGGGGATAGAAGAAGAGCACGACGTTCTTCTTTCCTCGGAACTGAATGAGCGATATGGTTCGGTTGCCGGTCGCCGGAAGAGTGAAATCCGGTGCTTTCTCGTTAATCTGTACCATAAACGCGACCTCCTTTCCTGCAACGTCATGGGGAAGCTCTTCGCAATTCCTATGCCACGCCCCGGGTTACCTTATGCGCACAACCCTGACCTGCCTGATGCGCCGGCCTTGAATTGACAGCACGGTCAGATCGGTGCCGTCCACTACCACCTTGTCTCCCGGGTTGGGAATTCGGCCTAGCTTGCTGTAGATCAATCCGCCCACCGTGTCATATTCCCCCTCGCTCTTCAGGTCGAGATCGAGAATGTCATTTAGATCCCCCAGACTAACTTTTCCCGTCACCACCGCCTCGCCCGGTCCGGTGATCACGGTTTGGGTTTCCATCGTGTCGTATTCGTCGTGAATCTCTCCGACGATTTCCTCGAGTAGGTCCTCGAGAGTCACCAGCCCGGCCGTGCCGCCGTACTCGTCGACCACTATCGCTAAGTGCCGGCGACCCCGTTGAAGCTCGGTAAAGAGCTCGCTTACTTTCTTGGATTCCGGAACAAAATAGACCGGCCGCATCAGGGGGGTGACAGATTCTGCCTCAACCAGTCCTCCGAAATACCTGAGCAGGTCCTTGGCGTAAAGCACTCCGACGATGTTATCCAGAGAGCCGTCGTAAACCGGAACCCGCGAGTAACCGGCTTGAAGGAAAAGACGCACTGACTCATCGATCGCGCTGTCTTTTTCCACAGCCACGATGTCGATGCGCGGGACCATAACCTCACGCACCACCATGTCGCCGAAATCAAAAACCCCCTGAATCATCCTCAGCTCCATGGGTTCGACGACACCTTCCTCCTCCCCAGCCTCGATGATCGAGCGAATCTCATCCTCCGTCATCTCGGGCATTTTGGCCCTCTCCTTGCTTCCAAGCAGGTACAATATGAAATTGGTGGTAGCTACCAGGACAGCCACGACCGGGGTGAAGAAAACGGCCGTCCACTCTATAGGTCGGGCCACCGCAAGAGCGATGGACTCGGCATAGTTTACGGCCAGGTTCTTGGGAATGAGCTCTCCAAAGATCAGAGTGAAGAATGCTATCGACAAAGTGACCACGGCGAGAGCGATAGGTGCCGCCGCGTGAGAAACGAAGGCAACCGGCACACCTTGTAGCAGCTGTTCCAGCATGCCGACGGCGGTCACAGCGCTCACTGCCGACGCGAAGAAACTCGCCAGGGTGACCCCGACCTGGATAGTGGCCAGGAATCGGCTCGGATTGTCGGTTAGCCGCAAGACAGCTAGAGCGCCGGAATGGTGCTTTTCTTCGGCGAGTTGCTTGATGCGGGTTTTTCGTGCAGAGACGATGGCGATCTCAGAGGCGGCAAAAAACGCGTTGAATAGGACCAGAGCTACGATGATGGCAAACTGGATCAGGATGATTGATTCCATCAACCTGTCTATTCAACCAGCAGAACTCGGTCGAGGGCATCAGGTAAAGCATCTTCATCCCGGATCACCACCCAGATGATGTCGCCAATGGGGGCAACTGCCCTTACATCTTCGGGGGTCATCACAACAGCCACCTTTTCGATCCGCTCAACGCGCGGATCATCCTCGGGTGTGTTCTCACGCACAAACTGGTCGAGGTCGTCCCGAATGTGAATCAACTCCTCTGGCCTCAGGAATTGCCCCGGTTGTGGAAAGACCTTTATGGCAAACACCCCCAGAGTGCCGTTCTTCAGTGTCGCCAGAGCCGGCTCGACGTGAGGGAAAAGCCTCTTGTCCTGGGTAACGATTTGCCAGCCGTGTGCTCGGGACAGGTTGCCTGCTATTTCCAGAAGCCTGAGCGTTTGTTCGTCCAGGATCTTGTGTTTCACAAACATCACCTCACGCTATCGGTTGCAATACCTGTGCCAGGGGTCGCACGGGGCCAGGTCGTTAGGTTGGGTTGGCATAGGTATTGCAGGAGCAACCGTGGGTGTCCCCCAAGAATTCCCTTTCCCAGGGCGGGGTGGCGGACCACCGATGCCGAATAGGTGGCCTGATTATGTAGTAGGTGAGGGTGAGGATGAGGATCCTCTACGCGCTTGATTCATACCGGCCCAACATAGATGGCGTAGCCATCTCTATAGAAAGGCAGGCCCGGGGGCTATGCAGGCGAGGACACGAGGTTGCGATCGCGGCTCCAGGCCAAAGATTCGAGGATTACGAAGAGAAACTAGACGACATCCCGGTATACAGAATGCGCTCAGTTCGGCTCCTCCTGGACCGCTGGCGCCTAGTGCTCCTTCCCCACGGAGCAGCTGAGAGACTGGTCGATCGATTTCGACCGGATATTGTGGTGGTGAGTCTGCCTTTCCCACTGAACAGGTCGCTGTTAGACGCGGGAAAGAAAAGAGGAGTGAGCATCGTGGGAATCAGCGGGACCATGCCGGAGTGGCTGATCTACAACGTCAGCTTTCTAAAGCCGTTCTCAAAGACGGTCAACTCCAAGATCTGGCACTACATAGCTTCCTATTATAACAAGTGTGATACGGTCGTCGCCGTGACGGCCACCGCCAGAAACCTCCTCCTCGATCACGGGCTAACGCGACCGGTAACGGTGATTTCGAACGGCGTTCAACTGAAGGACTTCAACCCGCGGCAGCGCGATGAAGCCCTGGCTGAGCGTCTGCACGTCCCCGACAAGCCGACGGTACTTTACACCGGCAGATTGGACTCGGAGAAATGTATGGACGTGTGGATCAAGGCGATTCCCGTGGTGTTGAAGTTCCTGGACGCGCACTTCATTATCGGGGGCGATGGCTCGGAGCGAGCCAGGCTAATCGATGCCGTGGGCAGAATGGGGCTGAGCGATCGGGTGACCTTCACCGGGTTCCTGGAGTTCAACGATTACCGGCTGTTGTATTCACTTGCCAACGTTTTCGCCATAGCTTCTCCGTCCGAGCTGCAAAGCATCGTGACACTGGAGGCTGCTTCATCCGGCCTGCCCCTGGTGGCCGTAAACGCGGGTGCACTCCCCGAGTTGGTGCGCGAGGGCCACAACGGGTATCTCTTTGAGGAAGGGAACAGCCAGCAGATGGCGGAAGCGATAATCGCGATTCTAACCAGCCCGGACCTGGCGCGCCGAATGGGGCAAGGAAGTCGCCAACTAGTCGAAGCGCACGACTTCGCACGCACCTTGCAGGAGTACGAGAGGCTCTATCGCGGTATGCTCGACAGGGTTACCCATCGCGGTCATTTAGCCAGCGGCTAAGCGGCAAGTTTGTTCAAGATGGAGGCCCTAACTCCAGGCGAGCATTTGTCGAGCATATCGACCACCAGCGTGGACCAGCCGAAATCGGCCGCTCCCAGACCCTCTCCAGTCAACGGGTTGTAGAACTCCCAGAATCCGGCCTTAGCCACCATCTGCGCGGTCTTGGCGGTCAGCTCGTCGGCGACCTCGTCGTATTGATGCCGTCGCAATCCACCGGCGATGAACCAGTTGGTATTGATCCAGGTTGGTCCCCGCCACACCATTTGGTACTTGGATAGGGCGTGGCCGAGCTTACACAGCAGTCCTGCCGGTTCATTAAGAGCCGAGCTGCAAGGGTTGAACTTCTCTTCGCTGATGCTGACGGAGGGCACCGGATGGCGAGTCCAGAAGTAGTCAGGCTTGAGCAGGTAGTTGTTGACCAGACGCTGCGCCATTGAAGAGGGCAGACCTTCCAGGATTAGCGGCATAAGGGAAGCCACCGTCTTCACTTGAGCCTGCTTGTCGTTCTTGGAGTACAGGCTGTAAAAAATGTCGTCGTCGTGATTGTAGCATAGATGTATGATGGCCTGCTCGACGTGGGAGGCCATCTTGCTGAAGGAGCCAGCGTCCGCATCGCCTACAGCATGGCACAGCCTGGCCATAGCCCTGAGGCCTGAGGCGTAAATGCAATTGAACGCCACATCCTCGACCGAGCAAGCATCGCTGGAGAAGATGTTTTTCAGGTTCCACCCCGCCAAGAGGTACCGAAGAGCCAGCCGGACATTCGCGACGTGGAATCCGATGGCGCTGGCCTTCTCCAGGCCAAGGACAATATCATAGATCGGGGAGTGATCCATGCCGGATTCGATAGGGAAGATGATCGACACCAGACCGTCGCCGTCCGGATCGCGGTGGGCGGCAAGGTAGTTGTAGTGCAGTTTCGCCGACGGCAGGTAGCGCTCCAGGAAATCCCGGTTGCCGGTGTGCCGGTAAACCTCTTCCATGGCAATCCCCAGCACCGGGGGCTGCGTCAGGTTGGCGTGGTGCATCCTGTCTCGGATGTAACCGGAGATTCGGTCTATCAGCGGCCAGTGGGCGGACGCATTCCAGTTGATCAGGTGTGGTATGAACCCGTCGGGGCGAATCCTTGATATTATGGTAGCCAGCTCCGACTCGGCTAGACGACCGTCAAAACGCGCCATGACGATGGCGTGGAAGCAGCTGTCCCAGAGCCACTGATGTGGGTAGACGGAGGGCGAGGGGCAGACGTAGACGTAGTCGAACGGCACTTTGCCCCCGTGG
>JAMDCE010000377.1 GCA_023489135.1 Chloroflexota bacterium | reverse complement strand
AAAGGATACGGCGTCCTCTCACGGGCGCGCTTTCATCATCGAGGTAATGGGACACAAGTCAGGGTACTTGGCCCTGATGGCCGGACTGGCTAGTGGCGCCGAGGTGGTCATTATTCCCGAGGTTGAAGTCAACCTGGACGCGCTCATCGGAGATCTAAAAGCCGCCTACACCGAGGGACGGACTCACTTCATTATTATCGTCGCCGAAGGCGCTCGCCACTCGGCCATAGAGGTCCAGGAGCATTTGGATGAGCGAAAGGTCGAAACGGGTTTTGAAACCAGAGTGACCATCCTCGGTCACGTTCAGCGGGGTGGCTCGCCCAGCGCTTATGATCGCGTTCTTGCCAGCGAGCTGGGCGTAGGCGCGGTCGAAGCATTGCAGGCAGGCGCCAGTGGGAAAATGGTTGGCAAGATCGGTGAAACCGTGAGGCTGACCGACATAGCCGAGGTCGTCGCCACTCCGAGGCCAGCGCCCGCGCGGACGTACAGATTGGCCAAACTTCTGGCCAGCATGGGATAGCGCTAACCTTTTCTTCAGGGGAGTTGAGCGTTTTCGCCGTGACGAAAACGCTCAACTCCCCTGAAATAATGAAATTGATGAAGGAGAGGCGCCGCGGCGCCTCTCCTTCATCAATTTCACACACTATGGAAGACTGGACCTTCTTGGTACGGATTATGCTTAGATCCTCCTCAGGTAGACGCGCAGTTGCTGCCGGTCAAGCAGATGGCTCTGTTAGAAGTGAAATGAGACGTTCCGATGCAGATCTTTGATCGCCACCACCTTAAAATTCTACGACTGGCGACGATGGTCCTCGACGACGCAGGCGTTCCCTACGTGATAGCTGGAGGCGTGGCCTCTCAACTGTATGGAACAAGGCGTGCGACCCACGATATCGACGTCTTTCTGAGCCCAGAAATGGCTGATCGCGCCCTGGACTCTCTGGCCAACGCTGGTTTTCGCACCGAGAAAACCGACTTGGCCTGGCTGTACAAAGCCTTCATGGACGATATTATGGTCGATATCATCTTCCGGCCGACGGGTAACCTCCCTTTGGACCAACAAATGATGGAACACGCCCGGGACGTCATTTTCCAGGGGCAGCGACTCCGGATTGCCGGTCCCGAAGACCTGCTGCTATTGAAGATCTTTGCCGCTCGCTTCGTCGAAGAACCAGAGGTATTCTGGCGTCACTGGAAAGATGCCCTGGCCTTGATGAGGAATTGCACGTTGAACTGGGACTACTTCATCCAGAGAGCCGAGTTGGTAGACGTGGAACGAGTCCTCGGCTTCCTGATTATCGCCCGCTCGGAAGGGATTCCGGTACCGCCCGGCCTGATCAGGCGGCTGGCCGAAGAGATGCTGGCACCAGTGCGAGTCTAGGTCAGCAAGACACAAAACCAACATCTCCTCCCGAGGTCGAGCGCAGGCTGTCGCCTTTAGAATATTGAGCCCGGCCACCACGGGCCATTTGCCGGCCTCTCAGCGGTGAAGCGCTTTTCAGTGCAAGCTCGTATTGGCCTGAATGAGCACGGGGCAAGACCTCATCACGATGTTGAGCCGAGAACAATCGCGTCGATAATGGAAGCAGAACTCTCAGCCGGACCATGGCGTTGACGGTAACTGCCAGCGACCAGGCGAGCCCGACCCCTTGTAGGCGGATGATCGCCCGACGCCATCGCCCCCCTGGCTCGGCGGGCAGGCTTGCGGAAAGCGATCCAGTTTGTTACAATTGTAACATAGCTCTAATGAGAAAGGGGGGCGGGAGACTACACTCGTCGTCGAGTTCTGGGATAAAGAGGTCCCAGGTCGTTCGCGCGAGTGCGCCGACCCTTAACGGGTCTCGGTTCGTTGGGCAGATACTCGTTGAGTTTTCCAGGCAACGGGGCCTGGCGATTTACCGACTGGCGGTCCTGCAATGTCATATGACCAGAATCATACGGTCACGGCGCGTATTTCTCGGTTTGGTGGCAGCGCTTGTCCTGGTGGTTACAGTTGCACTAGTCTTTGCGGTGAGGTCAGGATCGGGAGCAAGTAGCCAACCATCGGCTCAGACCAACGTTGCTCAAGGCAATCAAACAAACCTAGCTCCTAATGTGGCTCCCACTGGCGCCAGTCTTAAGACGGCCCCTGCAAAACCTCCCAGAACTGCCGGCAAAGCCATCCCGGTTTCCGAAGTCCTCAACAGCGTTAGAGCAGGCCAGGTTAAGGAGATATCCGTCGCCGCCGATGGTATTCAACTGACCATCCATTATCTGGATCCCTCGCGAGGTGCCGATACCTCTCGCAAAGAACCAAATGTCGGAATACTTGAGCTCCTCACCCAGGGTGGCGTCGGAGTCGACCGGATGCCGACGATTTCCGTGGAGCCGTCTGGGTTTTTCTCGAGTATCCCACCATTGTTCTTCCTCTTCATACCCGCAATGCTTATGGCAATGCTGGTGCTGATTCCCATCATGCGGTCTAGAGCTGGAGGGATTGCCCAGAACCCACTGCAAAATTTTGGAAAGAGCAAGGCTAAGCTCGCCACAGAAGACCGGCCCAACGTCACCTTCAGCGATGTAGCTGGCGTGGAAGAGGCCAAACAGGAGCTACAGGAGGTAGTGGAGTTCCTGAAATATCCGGACAAGTTTGCCGCTCTTGGCGCCCGTATCCCCCGCGGTGTCCTCCTGGTCGGCCCTCCAGGAACAGGCAAGACTCTCCTCTCTAGAGCGGTGGCGGGAGAGGCCGGAGTGCCCTTCTTCAGCATCAGCGGCTCCGAGTTTGTGGAGATGTTTGTGGGCGTGGGTGCCTCCAGGGTGAGAGACCTCTTCGACCAGGCCAAGCAAAGCGCTCCTTGCATCGTCTTTATCGACGAGATCGATGCGGTGGGGAGGCAGCGAGGAGCAGGGCTGGGAGGCAGCCACGACGAGCGAGAACAGACCCTCAATCAGATCCTGGTAGAGATGGACGGCTTCGCCTCCAACACTAGTATCGTAGTGTTGGCAGCGACGAATAGGCCCGATATTCTGGACCCGGCCCTCTTGAGGCCTGGAAGGTTTGACCGGCAGGTGGTGCTGGATCGACCCGACGTCAAGGGCCGGCAGGCCATTCTGCAAGTTCATGCCAAGGACAAACCTCTGGACGGGATAGTGAGTCTAAACACCCTGGCCAGGCAGACGCCGGGCTTTAGTGGAGCAGATCTGGAGAATCTGATCAACGAGGCGGCGATCCTCTCGGCCCGACGGAACAAGAAGACCATTGGGATGGAGGAACTGGAGGAAGCCATTGACCGGGTTATCGCTGGACCGGAGCGGAAAAGCCGGATCATCAGCGAGCGAGAGAAGGCGATCACGGCCTATCACGAGGTTGGGCACGCCCTGGTGGCAAGGATGCTTCCCAACGTGGACCCGGTGCACAAGGTATCGATCATTGCTCGGGGGATGATGGGAGGGTACACGAGACTGCTCCCCACCGAGGATAGGTATCTATGGACCAAGTCTCAGTTCAAGGATACTCTAGCCTGGGCCCTGGGTGGACACGTAGCCGAGGAGCTGATCTTCAACGAGATAACGACGGGACCAGGCAACGACATCGAGCGAGCGACGAATATGGCTCGGAAGATGGTCTGCGAATATGGGATGAGCAAGAAGTTAGGACCCCTCGCCTTTGGGCGCAAGGAGGAGTTGATCTTCCTGGGTCGAGAGATAAGCGAGCAGCGTAACTACAGCGATGAAATCGCTTACGAGATCGACAAAGAGATCAGGGAGCTGATCGACGAGGCTTATGAGAGAGCAAAGACGCTTCTTTCTGAACACAAGGAGAAGTTGGTAGAGATCGCCGAGATGTTGATCCAGAAGGAGACCCTCGAAGGCGAGGAGTTTGAGAATCTGTTCGACGTTCCTCGGCCTGAGCCGTCTGTGTTTGGACCTTCTGCCGTGCAAGGCTCGCCTTCCGCGGACACGGATAAGAGGAGCGAGGAAGCTCTAGCCGCTGCTTCCTGACCGCTCAACAGAGGCCGGGAGATCCCCGGCCTTTTGCACTGCCATTTGGGGGGTCATCAGGGGCTTTCGAGAATAACCAGTAGGATGCCGCCACTGCTTCCTGCGCCGATCGACGGCACCGACTATGGTGAAAGCGACTTCAGCTTGGCCTTATGGCTGGTGCTCTCTCTGGCTAGTTTCTGAAAAACTCTGGCCACCTCGCCTATCCCGATTCGCTCGCTGGCATCGTCGTAGAATCTTTCAGTCTTCTCTTCGTTCTCTATGCCCTGTCTCACAAAGTCACGAGCGCCCTTCTCCGTCCCCGAGTCCCCGGCCATTCGGTAGTTGTCTCCGTCCAAGCCCCTCACGGCCTCAAGGATCATCTCCGCGACGTTTTCTCTTCGCGTCCTTTCGACAACCTGTTTTCGCTTCGTCTTGGCCCGGGCCAGTTCCTCGAATACCGCGCGGTACTCGCCCTCTGACTCTCCTGCTGCGTTCGTATAGAACTCCAACCCGCGCCCCTCCAGGTCTAGGGCAAATGTCAACACTGCACCAAACGTTACTAACTCCATCGCTCCATGCGCCCCTTCGGTTGTCGGATTAAAGCCAGCGGCTAATAACCACTTTGCGGTCAGTGAAGAAATGCACTCCATCTAATCCCTGGCCGTGGAGATCCCCGAAAAAGCTCTGCTTCATACCTCCAAAAGGAAAGTACGCTATCGGCGCCGCTATGCCCACGTTAATACCAATGTTGCCGCACCTCACGGCGGTACTTGAACTCCTGGCCAGTTTCCCGCTGCTGGTGAACAGGCTCGATGCATTTCCGTATGGATTGGCATCAATTATAGAAAGCGCTTCATCAAAGTCCTTCACACTGATGATCCCAACCACCGGCCCAAATATCTCCTCCTGAGCGATCACCATCTCCGGCTTCACCTTGTCAAAGATGGTCGGACCGATGAAACATCCGTCGGGATAGCCTTCCACCTTAATCCCTCTTCCATCCAGGATCAATTCCGCACCCTCTTCGAGACCTTTGTGCACGTATCCCAGTATTCGGTCTAGAGCCACCTTGGAGATCACCGGACCCATTTGCGCCGACTCGTCCAGCCCGTAGCCCACCTTGATCCGGCTCGCCGCAGCTACTAGCTTCTCCTTCAAAGGCTCGTAAACGTCTCCTACCGCCAGAACCACCGAACCAGCCAGGCACCTCTCTCCGGCGCAACCATAGCAGGAGGTCATTATGGCCGCCACCGATTTGTCCAACGCCGCATCTGGCATCGCCACCAGGAAATTCTTTGCCCCAGCCTGGCACTGCGCCCGCTTACCATTTTCCGTGCACCTTTTGTAGACCTGGCGCCCCACCCTGGTTGACCCCACGAAGGAGACGCCCGCCAGGTCGGGGTGATCCATGATTCCTTCTGCTACCTCCCGACTCCCATTAACCAGGTTGATCACCCCAGGCGGGAAGCCGGCCTCGTCGATTATCTCAAAGAGCTTATTCTGGCTTAGCGGCGTCTGCTCGGAAGGCTTAACGATGTACGTATTTCCACAGGCCACGGCTGTGGGAAGAAACCAAAACGGAACCATCGCGGGAAAATTGAAGGGGGCGAGCACGGCGAAGACCCCCAGCGGTTGCCGGATCGCCTCCTCGTCAATGTCCTGGGCAACGTCCTCGGCATTGTATCCGAGCATGAGGCTGGGGATTCCTGTCGCGACTTCGACGTTCTCAATGGCTCGCCTCACCTCGCCTCGCGCCTCGTCGATGGTCTTGCCATTCTCCATTGTGACCAATCTCGACAACTCTTCGAAGTTCTCCTCCATCAAACCCTTGAGTCGGAAC
>JAMDCE010000137.1:2742-5845 GCA_023489135.1 Chloroflexota bacterium | reverse complement strand
GTGCTCTTCCGATCTGGGGGGAATGGATCGATAGCCTTTGACCATTATCACCGAGCAGTATTGTACGAGTGTGGCACCAGACATAATGAACTGGACGGAATCTCTCCAGTCGAAGAGCCCATTGGATCCCGTTATGGGGATATCCATCGCCAGGTGGACCTTGGAAACCCAGCGGAGAGTGAGAGGCTTGACCCACGGCCCTCCAACCCCCGCCCAACTGTTGAGGTGACCCACGGCCCTCCAACCCCCGCCCAACTGTTGAGGAAAGGCCGGCCCGTTTCGATGTCGACAGCGAAGCCAACAAACCGGTTGGTCAAGGTAACCGCCGAGGCACCGGCTTGTTTGACCGCGCGGCTCATGTCCACCAGATCGACCACCTGAGGTGTCAGTTTAACGACGATGGGAACAGAAACCTCTTTGGCGGCGGCGTGGACGCACTTGGCCGCCATATCGATGTCCTGTCCAATAAGCATGCCGGTCTTAGCATTCTCCATCTGCGAGGGGTGAGGACAGCCGAAGTTGAACTCGATCAACTTAATCCCGGCATCTTCCTGCATCTTGGCTAACCGGGCCCAAGAATCTGGAGTACTTGCTCCCACGCTGCCGATTATGACGCAGTTGTGCTCCTCGGCGTACGGTTGGAGCTTCTTCACTTCCTCGATCCAAACCTCGGGAGGTTCGGCCGAAAGACCGCTTCGGCCGTAGAACGAGAAAGCCCGCGGAATTCTCCCCTGGCACTTCTCGTGTTGCTCGTTGAGGGCGATCCACTGGGCGTACCCGCTCAACTTCCTCATCGACTCCAAATCGGTCAACGTCTTGACGATGAATCCTCCGGCGCCCGTATCGATGGACTGCTTCATCTTCGAGACGCTCATCGTCGGTTCTGCGGAGGCTATCACAATTGGATTCTTGAAGGGTACACCAGCGAATTCAACGCGCAGATCAGCCATTATCTCCCTCCATTTCTAGAGCTTATGCAAGGACTTCAATTGTCTTCCCGGGCCAGGCCGACAGCCTCGATCTCCACGCATGCTCCCCTGGCCAGGCGCACCACCTGCACGGTCGATCTGGCCGGTGGATCTCCCGGAAAATGGTTCTTGTACACCGCATCCATGGCCGGAAAGTCGTCCCAATTGGTGATGAAAACGGTAGTCTTGATGACTCGATCCAAGGAAGAACTCGCCGCCTCCAACACCGCTGACAGGTTGGTCAGAGTCTGTTTCGTTTCCGCCTCGATTCCTCCAGCCACGACCACCCCTGTCTTCGGATCGTCTCCGATGTGCCCGGCGGTGTAGATGAGGCTTCCGACCCGCATTGCCGGTGTGTAGCTTCCGCCGGGTCTGGGCGCCCCGGCCGGTCTAATCGGCTGGCGGTCCATAGGCTTATCTCCTCGAAAGTTGCTAAGATGCTGGAAGGACGCAGGTCCGTACTGTCACTCGGAGCAAACCCTTTGAGGCTAGCTTCCCTGTTCTAGTTTGACGATTCGCGCGACAAGCTCGCGATCTCTTTCTATACCCAGTTTCCCCGCATCACGAACTGACCAGTCGTAAAATCCTTTGCCGGTCTTGGCCCCTAGCTCTCCGTGCGCGACTTTGTTCTTGAGCAGCGGGGACGGCTCCACGGACCGGTCAAGATCTTTCAGCAGGTATTCTTCAATGGACAGTTTGACGTCAAGTCCGGCCAGATCGCTGGTTTCCAGTGGACCGACTACGGGATATCGAAGGCCGAAGCTCATCTTGACTACGGTGTCAATATCTTCGGGTTCGGCGTAGCCTTTCTCAACCAGAAAGATGGCCTCGCGAACAAGGGCTTCCTGGAGCCGGGAACCAAGGAAGCCGAGAAGTTCCTTCCGCACGATGACGGGCTTTTTCCCAATTCGTAGCAGTAAGTCGTGGGTGATCCTGATAGTCTCTTCTGAGGTATCTTCGGCCCCACAAATCTCGACCAGGGGCATCAGATGGGCTGGGTTCCAGAAGTGGGCCGCGATGATTTTGTCCTTTCTCCTGGCTCGTGCACCGATCTGGGTGGGACTTAGCCCCGAAGTATTTGTGGCGAGGATCGCATGCGGTACGCAACTCTCATCCAGAGCCTTGAAAAGCCTTTGCTTGATTTCCAGGACTTCAGAGACACACTCTACCACAAAATCTACATCCTCGACGCCAGTCGGGAAAGCGGTGGTTGGAGTTATCTGGGAGGCAACATCGGTAACGTCGACCCCGCCGAGCAGCCCGTTGTCGCAGAAGAGTTTTAGACTGGCCTCAATAGTCTTGCCAGCTCTATCCAGTGCGGTTTCGGCTGTGTCCACTAGACTAACAGCATAACCAGCCCTGGCGAACGAGACGGCGATGCCTGACCCCATAGTGCCTGCGCCAATGACCGCTATCTTTTTGACGTCAGCGAGATCCACCGCTTGTGCTCTCTTAGTGTCGTTCTAGGACGTAGGTACGATAACGACGCGTTGATAGATCGAACTTGCCCGGATCGACTCGAAACACCCGGTAGTAGAGGGTGAACAGGTAGGATTCCATCGTGAAGGTCAAGAGAATCGGAGAAAGACCGAAGGCTCCGGTGCTAGCTGAAAGCCTCGACTTCCTGCTTTTCCAGACGTGATTGCTCCTCCAGCAACTCTTGCATGACAGCGTGGACGTGCGCTCTCATTAGTTTCTCCGCTTGTGACGGGTTTCCTTCCTCAATGGCGGCCAGGATGGCCCGATACTCCTGGCGAGAGCGCGTCAATCGTCCCGGTCCATGAATGGCCAGGGCGCGCATCCTCTCCACCTGGTCGTCCAGATTCTTAAGAGAGGCCACGAGACGATCGTTGTCAGAGGCACGGGCAAGGAGGCGATGAATCTGCTTCTCGGCGGCAGCGTAAGCTTCGTAATCTTCATTCCCGGCAGCCTCATCAATACTGAGAAGAACCCGTCTGGCCTCTTCCAGACCTTTTTCCGTTAACACGGAAGTGGCCAATCTCGCGGCCAGGCCTTCCAGCGCAGCTCGCAGCTCGAACACCTCGCGGATGTCTTTCAACGAGATTCCGGCCACACGGGCGCCCTTAAAAGGAACAATGACCACGAGGCCTTCCCGCTCCAATTGCAGAAGGGCA
>JAMDCE010000137.1:598-2732 GCA_023489135.1 Chloroflexota bacterium | reverse complement strand
GAATCGCCTGCTTGATAGCGTTATAAGTCCTGTCCTTCAGGGAATACACACCATCCAGCTTTGGCAGGGGCATAGTCCCCTCCATAAGTATCCTCCCCGTCTGCGGAATATGATATATGATATCTCATTCTTCCAGTGTATCGTATCATAGGTACGGTAGCTTGTCAACTTTGGTCTCGTTTGCCGTATGCCATGCTGAGACGCTCGGATCTCAGGCTTAGGAGCTCAGCCCTCCGTAGGCACGCGGGTTTCGATCCACGAGGGTGAACCAGACTTGCCTTGTTTTCGCTACCTGACTCAGGTCCAGCGTTATGTTTTCCACTTTCTCTCCTGTTCCCAGGCCGTGAACGGACCCCGACGGCGTAGCAATGAGCGATCTTCCAGACAGAGGGTTTCCTGTACGGGGATGGGTACCCACCCCGTTGGCAAGCACGACGAACACCTGATTCTCGATCGCCCTGGCCCTGGCCAGCGGTTCGAAGTAATCCATCACCCCGTCTTCGGCAAACGTTGGATAGACCAGCACCCCCGCGCCTTTCAAGGCCAGCAATCGGGCGGTTTCCGGAAACGCCACGTCGTAGCATATCTGCATGCCCACGGGTCCAAACTTGGTGTCAATGGTTTCGACATCGGCACCCGGGCGAATACTTCCTTTCTCCGGAGGAAAAGGATGGATCTTCCGATAAACTCCAGCCAGGTTGCCTCTTTCGTCAATCCAACAAGCGCAATTGCTGAAACTTCCATCCAGTTCCCGAAGGAATATGGGTATTACTATGGCGGCCCGATGGGCTCGCGCGGACGCGCTGAACGTCTGGAAGGCCGGATCCACTCTCGCGTCGCTAACCACAAGTGCCTCCGGGTCGGACAGGGTAGAGATAGGTCCGGTGAAGGCAAATTCCGGCATCAAGATGAGATCTGTGGGCCCCCGGCCGCAGGTCTCATCTACCAGAGAGGCGACCGTCTCTATGTTTGCCATCTTATCGGCGAGCTCCATGCGCTGTTTCCAATGCAGGTTGACCTGAAGGATCGAGATATTCATAGCGCTCCATCCTACGACTGGATTAGCAACCCAACAACTCCTTTATGAGGAACGATGGGCGGGGTCTGCTGAGAAAGCGCTGGAGTGCTCGCTCAACAGACCCAATCGCTTTGAGGTTTAACCTAGCGCACCGGCCGGGTAGAACTTGTCTTGCACCCAGCTACCGCCCTTGGCAATCATCGATGCGTAGCTGCCCGATACGTTGTTGTACTGGTCGAAATCAAGCGGTCCCGACGCACCCTCGTAATTAATCTCGTTTCCTTTCTTCAGTTCGGCCACACCGTCGGCGAAAGTGGTCACCGCGGTTCCCGGTGGGTTAGCTACCTTGGCGAGATTGTTCGCCACGGCCTCGCCGGTGGCTTCGCCCGCGGCCTGGATGGCCAGGGCGGTGAGGATCATCCCGTCGTAGGAGTTAGACTGGAATCCTCCACCAGGCTCCGCGTTGTACAGCTCGCGGAATTTCTTAGCGAATCTCTGGTACTGCGCGGAGTTCTCGTCCGCGCTGGGCATCTCGGTTAGAATACCTTCCATTATCTGTTTTCCCACCAGGTCGAATATCTGCGGAACGGCAATATCACTCGCCACCATCAACTGGCCACCGTAGCCGCGCTGGCTCCAGTCCTTGAGGAGCACCGGAGATGACTCCTGACCGGCGCCGATCCATACTGCGTCGGGTTTGTTGTCATAGACTCCCTTGAGCTCAGCCGAGTAGGTGGTCTGCTTGGGGTTGAAGGGCTCGGAAACCACGACTTTTCCGCCTAGCTTCTCGAATTCCGCTTTGACGACTTTGGAAATGCTCAATCGTCCCTCATCGTTTTCGAACAGCATCCCGATGTTCTTGAAACCTTTCTCCCAGAGGACGTGAGCGGCGACTTTTCCGTCAAAGGAATCTGAGGGCACCGTTCTGAAGTGATAGGACCCGGTCATCTGGTCCAGCTTAGTTGTGCCGGCCGCTGGGGACCAGACCACAACTTTATTCTGCTGCGCGAAATCGAGTATAGCCAGCAAGACGTCCGATATTGGGCCCCCAATCACGATGACGCCGTTGGTGGTGATGAGCTTTCGCGCGCCCCGGATGCCTTGCTCGACCGAGCT
>JAMDCE010000137.1:0-494 GCA_023489135.1 Chloroflexota bacterium | reverse complement strand
ACCCGTCGCAGGTGGCTGGGTTCCCGCCGCTGGTGCCGAAGTCGCATTTGAGGACGTAGTCCCCGATTCGCTGCCGCAGGCCGCTAGAATAGCCGAGATCGCCGGAACCGATAGACCGAGAGCGGCCGCTCGCACGAGCAGTTGCCGGCGGTCTATCTTCTTTTGCATGAACTGATCGATGATAGAATCAAGTTTTTCCATTTGAGTTCTCCTCCAATCATTAGCTAAGCGTGTCCGCCCCAATTGCGATCATTTGGACTTCGGTCCTACTCGGCGCTAAAGCCAGGGTCCGAGTTGAAGTCCGCCGGCGGCATTCTGGGTTTGACCTTGCCGCCTGTCCTACCGCCGCCCGCGCTGCTAGGAAAGCGGGCGTGGCGCGGATCGGCCTTTGCCGACAGGTTCTACGGCGACACTCTGTCGAACCGGCTGGATGGCGGTGCGGGCAATGACCGCCTGCATGGCCGCGCGGGGGCAGATTTTTTGGAAGGCGGCAG
>JAMDCE010000279.1:806-5822 GCA_023489135.1 Chloroflexota bacterium | reverse complement strand
GATATCACCGCGGACATCTATCCATATTGCGCTGGTAGCACTGTCCTGGCGGCGCTGCTCTTACCCGCGTGGGCCCACTCTGGAGAGTCATCGCAACCATACCTGCGACTACTTGACGATGAACTTCGATGGCGGCTGCTCCAGGAGATAGAAGCGGGTGTCGCGGCAAGCGGGGCAGACTGGGACGAGTTTCACGTCGCGCTCTATTCGAACAGGCCCCATTATGAGGGGCTGACGATCAAACAGTTGGCGCAGCAGACAGGGCAGCAGCCGGTAGATGTCGCCCTGGAGATGCTTGTGAACAGTCAGGGTAGTGTACTGGTCAACGCAGCGCTTATGCGCGAGGAAAACGTGCAATTGGGATTGTCCCATCCGGCTATGATGGTAGGATCGGACGGGGATGCCCGAAGGCCTTCGGGAACACTCGGAACAGGAAAGCTGCACCCCCGATCATACGGCACCTTCCCCCGCGTCCTCGGTCGCTACGTCAGAGAGCTAAACGTCGTTTCTCTCGAAGAGGCAGTCAAAAAGATGACATATTTGCCCGCGCGGAAGCTGGGCCTCCGCGACAGAGGACGACTCGCAGTGGGCTGCATTGCAGATATCGTCGTCTTCAATCCAGACACCGTGATTGATACGGCCAGTTACGCCGATCCGTATCGGTATCCAATAGGAATCGAGTACGTCCTGGTAAATGGACAGATGGTCGTTGAGGGAGGTGAAAGTGTCGGGCGTTTCCCGGGAAAGGTGCTGCAAAAATAGGTAGAAGGAGGAAACGAACTGTGTCAAAATGGCTACATTTGTTGATCGCCGCAACCTTCATAGCCAGCCTTGCCGTAGTATCCTGTCAGTCTGCTCCGGCCACGCCGGCCGCCAGTTCGCCAGCGAAGTCAGAGGCTCCAAAAGCAGAAGCGCCGAAGGCAGAGGCTCCCAAGGCAGAAGCCCCGAAATCCGAGCCGGCTAAGGCTGAGGCCCCCAAACCCGCTGCGGCAGCCCCGTCAGGGAAAGTGGTGATAGCCACGACCGTAGATGCAAACTCCCTCGATTTTATGCGGATGAACACCATCAATCCTGAGTTCAGTTTGGCCAATCACATATTCGATGCCCTAGTCTGGCGAGATGACAATATGAAGGTACACCCACAGCTGGCGGAATCGTGGAAAATGCTGGATGATCGAACGTGGGAGTTCAAACTCAGGAAGAATGTCAAGTTCCATGACGGGGAGCCGTTCAACGCAGCGGCGGTGAAGTTCACCTTCGACCGAGCTATGGACCCTGCGACGAAATCCACGGATCAAGTAGTCAAGTTTATCGGGCTAGAAGGAGTCGAAGTCGTCGACGACTACACAGTGAGACTGATAACCAAGGCTCCCGCGCCGGCAATGCTTACTCGGTTGTCCCTGTTCTGGATCTACCCGCCAAAGTACTACTCTCAGAACTCGATGGACGTGGTTGCCAGCAAGCCCGTCGGCTCTGGGCCGTGGAAGTTCGTCGAATGGGTCAAGAACGACCACATAACCCTTGAGGCCAATACCGAGTACTGGAAAGGCGCTCCTCCCATCAAGACGCTGGTCTTCAGGCCCATACCTGAGGTGAGCACGCGCATAGCTGAGTTGAAGTCCGGAGGAGTTGACCTCATAGCAACCGTCCCTCCTGACCAGGTCAAGTCGATCGAGACAGCAACCACGCGCGTGGAGGGCGTCGAGGGTGGCAGGCGCATCTTTGTCGGGTTCCACATCACAAAGGGAAGTCCCCTCGAGGACAAGCGCGTGCGACAGGCGCTGAACTACGCGGTCGATGTGGACGCCATTACCAAGGCGCTTCTAGGTGGATACGGGCAGAGACGGTTCACAGCCGTGGTCCCAGCGGATGTGAGCCCCGACATCAAGCCATATCCCTATGATCCCGCTAAGGCCAAGCAACTGCTGGCCGAGGCAGGGTATCCCAATGGATTCGAGATCGTTATGGATAGCCCGATGGGCCGGTACGTCAAGGATAAGGAGGTTGCCCAGGCCGTTGCCGACTACTTGACGAAGGTTGGTGTGAAGACAACTGTCAAGCCGCTTGACTGGGCCACTTACGCTGGCCAGATGCTAATGGCGAAGAAGTCCGACCCGTTGTTCCTGCTAGGGTTCAGCTCGTTCTTCGATCCGGTAGTGGATCTAGCGGCGCTCGAATATAACAACGCCCTCAACCCGACAGAATGGAACAACGCAGAGTTCCAATCGGTATTCAAGCAGGTTCAGAGCACGATGGACGACAAGAAGCGTCAGGGGTTGCTCTTCAAGGCTCAGGAAATAGCTAATGACGATCCACCGTGGATCTGGATGTACTTCCAGTACGATCTGTATGGCGTCAGCAAGCGGTTGAATTGGAAGCCTCGGGCTGACGAGTTCGTGCTAATGCACAACGCGAAACTGACTCAGTAGGCCGTGTACGCGTACGTTCTGCGGAGGGTGCTCCAAGCTATCGTCGTCGTTTTCTGCGTGTCGGCGCTGGTGTTCTTCATCTCGCACCTGCTGGGAGGTCCAGCGGTCCTAATGGCACCGATGGGGGCGACGCGAGAGCAAGTCATGGAGATCAGTCACCGAATGGGGTTTGATCGCCCCATCTGGGTGCAGTACCTGGATTTCCTGGGAGGAGCGATTAGGGGAGACCTGGGCGTTTCACTGCGCCAACAACAGCCGGCCCTCTCGCTCATCCTGAAAGCTCTGCCCAACACGCTTCAGCTGGCGCTGGTCGCGCAAGCGCTGGCCCTGGCTATCGCTATTCCGGCGGGCATCTTCTCCGCCACCCGCCGGAATAGTATCTTCGACGGCCTCACTATGGCCGCCGCCGTGCTGGGCCAGGCCATTCCTAGTTTCTGGCTCGGCCTGATGCTGATCCTTGTCTTCGGCGTCAGTCTCCGAATATTGCCAGTTTCCGGGATGGGCGACTGGCGCAACCTCATAATGCCGGCCGTGACCCTTAGCACCTACTCCACTGCCAGGACGGCCCGTCTCGTGCGCTCCAGTATGTTGGAGGTGCTTGCGCAGGAATATATTACTACCGCACGCTCGAAAGGACTCAGCGAAGGCATTGTATTGTGGCGGCACGCCCTCAAGAACGCCATCATTCCCGTTGTAACTATCGTTGCTCTGGATTTCGGCATGCTGCTGGCGGGAGCGGTGATCACCGAGACCATTTTCGCCTGGCCAGGAGTCGGGAGAATGGTTATCACGGCCATCAACACCCGTGATTTTCCACTAATTCAGGCCTCCGTCCTTGTGGTTTCCGTCATTTTCGTCTTCATCAACCTGCTCGTGGACGTCGCTTACACTTACTTGGATCCCAGGATCAAATACACCTAGCGCAAGGGGAGAGAATTGGAAACGCCGGCAGTGCAAATGGATTCCCAAATACTGGGCCGAGTAGCCAGAATCCAACCGAGAACCCACAAGTTTGTCAGGGCCTGGTTGCAGAGCAGAACGGCATTGCCGGCAACCGTAGTGGTCTTGCTCGTGATCCTCAGCGCTATTCTTGCGCCGTGGATCGCTCCACACGGCTACGGAACAATTGGCAGTCTCGATATCGCCAACCGTCTAAAGCCACCTTTTTTCCTTGAGGGCGGAAGCTTGAATTACGCCCTGGGTACGGATTCCCTGGGCACTGATATTCTGAGCCGTCTCATCTTCGCGGCGCGCGTCTCTTTGATAGTCGGGTTTGCTGCCGTAGCGCTGGCCGGAACCGTGGGAGTGACGCTGGGTCTGGTAGCGGGCTACGTCGGCGGCTGGGTGGACGATCTCATAATGCGTTTGGCCGACATCCAACTAGCCTTTCCGCCGCTTCTCCTGGCCATCTTTATGATGGCAGTGCTGGGCGCGGGGTTATGGAACGTGGTCATCGTTCTGGCCTTGTCCAGTTGGGTGAGCTACGCGCGGGTAGTCCGAGGGCAAGTGCTGGCGCTGCGCGCCAAAGAGTTCGTCGAGGCGGCGAGGACCGTCGGTGCCTCCCACACTTCCATAATGTTTCACCATATCCTGCCCAATACCTTCGCCCCGGTCATCGTCATAGCCAGCTTCTCAGTAGCCAACGCGATTATGACCGAGGCTGCGTTGAGCTTTCTGGGATTGGGCGTCGAGCCCTCCACTCCGACCTGGGGTAGCATGCTGGCAGATGGGCGCGACTACCTCGCCGATGCGTGGTGGCTAGCAGCCTTTCCAGGGGTGGCCATCGTACTCACCGTCCTGGGGATAAATCTTCTGGGGGATTGGTTGAGAGATTACCTGGACCCGAGGCTACAGATCTGAGGAGAAAGAATGATGTCACTAGTCTTGAAAGTAGGCACTCTCATCGATGGGACGGGGGCTGAGCCCTTGCGTCGCGCTGTTGTAGTCATCCGCGACGGACACATCGCGGCGGTCGGCCGTGATGTCGAGGTGAATCTGCCGGCGGACGCCGATATAGTCGAAGCACCAAAGCAAACGCTATTGCCGGGACTGATCGATAGCCACGTGCACGTGACGATGAGCGCGCTCCGGCTTGAGGACAGACTCATGACCCCTAGAACGGTGAGCCTTTTCCAGGCGGCCGTGAATCTAAGAGAGACGTTGAAGGCAGGGTTCACCACCGTTCGAGATGCTGGCGGGGCCGATCCCGGACTGAGCCAGGCCGTGGAAATGGGCTTGATCGCCGGGCCACGCCTGGTAACGGCCGCTGCCATCGGACAGACAGGCACCCATATGGAGAACTACTTCCCTTCGGGCGTGAGACTGGATGTCTTAGGCGCCGCCAAGACCAGAATCTGCGATGGCGTTGACGAGGTGCGCAAAGGGGCGCGGGAGGCTCTGCGCGAGGGCTTCGACTTCATCAAGATTTGCACTACCGGCGGCGTAATCTCGCCACAGGACTCGCCTCACTTTACAGAGTTCACCATCGACGAAATCAAATCAATCGTGGAGGCGGCCGCTAGCCGTGGCAAAGCGGTGATGGCCCATGCCGAGGGCACCCAGGGAATCAAGAATGCCATCCTGGGAG
>JAMDCE010000279.1:0-796 GCA_023489135.1 Chloroflexota bacterium | reverse complement strand
TGAAGAGGCCACGGACCTGCTGGTGCGCAGTAGAAAGATTCTGGTTCCAACGCTGCTGTTGCCGCAATACATAGTGGATAACGGCAAGGAGGCAGGAATGGGCGAATTCGCCTTGAAGAAAGCGGCTCAGCTTCACGAGATGCACGTCTCCAGCTTCCGCAAAGCAGCCAAGGCAGGGGTGAAGATCGCCCTGGGCACAGATGCTGCAGGACCTCTGCACGGGCGCAACGCCCACGAACTCACGCTGATGGTACAAGGTGGCCTGTCGCCGATGCAGGCAATTGTGGCCGGCACCAAGACCGCATCAGAGGCCTGTCGCATCAGCGAGAACGCTGGAACGATCGAGGTGGGCAAACTTGCCGACCTGCTCCTTGTAGATGGCGACCCGCTCGAAGACATCACCGTTCTCGAGCAGCGCGAGAAGCTGACCGTTCTCAAACAGGGCAAGAAAGTGGTGGTCTAGCTGTCTTATATCAACTGAGGCCGTATCACTTCGACGAGATGATCGACTAGCTTCCGGAGATACGCTTGCCCCTTCTCGGCCGTCGCCGAGCAAGGATCGCCCAGCACGCCGATAGGGCTCAGTGCGGGCATGCCTCGTGCGAACAGCATCGAGGCAATGCTCTCTTTTGATCCAACGTATCCCGCGACGGCTCGCTCCATGTGCACCAGATCGGGGCGCAAAGCGAGGATTAGCGAGGTCTCGGTCTCATCGGCGTGGCCTCCCGCGGCCTCAGGGGGAACACCGAACTCAGATGAGGCCGCGCTTATCGTTTGGATGAAGCTTTCGAGACTG
>JAMDCE010000704.1:1202-5824 GCA_023489135.1 Chloroflexota bacterium | reverse complement strand
AACGATTATCCGCCCTATCTTGCCAGCCCGTTTCAGTGGCATAGCGGATGAGAGGATTCTGGACTATGCTCCGCTCACTTGCTAACATCGTCGTGCCTCCTATGTGGTCCGGTAAGCCATTCGTCGAACTCATCCTTTCCTCGGGCCAACGGGTTCTCGCTGTCAAGCTGCCATCGCAGCGGGTTGCTCTGGATGTACTCACGGATGCGATCGAGCGCCTGGTCGTTCCGAATCACGTGCTCGTAGTAGTTGCGCTGCCAGACGGGAACGCCTGCGGATTGACGATATTCGTTGACACGTCGGGCGGAGAAGGTCTTGAACGCCCGAACGATTTCGGGCAAACCGTGCCGTCCTACGGCTTCGCCTCGGATCGCGCTCTCGGTTTCTGCCGCGCCGGTCAAATCATAGGTCGTAGGGGCAGGTTTCAAACCTGCCCCTACGATGGCCGTCAATCGATTCGTGCCGGTTATGGTAGAGGCTGCTAAATGATGTCTGGCAAGATAGGGCGGATAATCGTTTGAAAGGCCGCGCGGATTACCTTTGGCGAGGGCAGTCGAACCATCGTCCGTGGGGGCAGGTTTCGAACCTGCCGCCGTGTCCAACGGACCATTACTGGTAGGGGCAGGTTTTAAACCTGCCCCCTTGTCCAACGCACCATCGCCGGGGGCAGGTTTCAAACCTGCCCCTACCGGGTTGGGTTCATCCAACAACACTATGATGCCATGCACGTGGTTGGGCATCACGACGAACGCGTCCAACGCAACGTTAATGTAATGCTGCGGCAGGTTCTCCCACGTCTTCCGGACTATGAACCCACATTCGCTGATTTGCATTTCTCCATTCACGATTTCACCAAGCAGACATTCCCTGTTCAGCGAGCAGATGGTGACGAAATATGCCCCCGGTTGCGTGTAGTCGAATCCCTTGAGACGGATAGAGCGGCGGTGCCGTTCAATTTTCATAGTCGAAGGCAATCCTTTTACGCTTGGAGTCGCCGCGCCAGCTCTTCCCCGCCGACGTCTCGCCGCAGTTTCATACCGCCAGGACCTCGTCTCTTACGAAGTGCAAGCGTATCAGCGATGGCCTTTTCGCCTCATCGAAATGGCAGCGCACGGCATCCTGCACCATGTCCCTCAGTTCTTCAAAGGTATCCGCCTCGGTAAAGATGACGTGGCCAAGCGCCCGCGCCTAGTATCCGCCCTCTGGGGCCTCCTCGATCAGGAAGATGATTTCCTCTGCCATGGTTCAGCCTCCTTATTGGCAGGTGCTGCCGGCTGTCGGTATCTCCTCGACGCGCACCTTGCCAGTCATCAGGTAATGTAGCATAGTCTTGAATAGTGTTTCCAGTGCCTGCTTGCGGTTATCTTCTGCCTCCATCTTACTATCCAAGTGTTCGAGGATGCAGGCAATTTCTCGCTGTTCGAAAAGCGGTGGAAGATGGGTAAGCAAGCTGCTGAGAAACGGGATGTTGATGCCTTGCTTAAGTCTCCCCCCCTTAGCCGCGTTCACCTGATCCCAATAAGCCTTGGTCTTGGCGAACTGGTTGAAGAACACTGACTCCAACGTCTGTTTCGTCCTAATGCGGATTAGGTAAGACGCAAAGACCGCATCTACTGGATTCCTGACCAGATAAGTCTTGCCGGTTGTAGCCCCTATTCGTGCGATAAGAATGTCGCCAGGCCCAATTGCGTGCACCTGGATATCTCTGCTGGAGCAGTTGCAGTACGGAACTGTTTGCCAGTTTACTGCATTGTCTTGTATGTCCGTAATCCGAAGCAGCTTAGGACCTACTGGGTGGGCTGTAGCACTGGTGGTCAACCCGTACTGAGGTTTGTACGATACATCACCTAAGCGGGCCACACCCCAATTCTCGGGCATGAGTCCAATCTCGGTCGCCTTGAGCGGAACCTGATCGGTCTGATCCACAGGCGTAGGGCCGTAGGTGAAGAGATGGCGCATAAGCGATTTCTTCAACTCGCGCGCAGCCGCAATCACATCTTCTGTCGCTTCCTTCGCGTTTTGAATCGCGCGAAGGATGTGGGCGATGGCGCGCTGTTCGTTGAGAGGAGGACGGGGGATGACGAGAGATTCCAATACCGCTCTAGGCAGCCGTTGCCGTCCCGTAGCCCCCTCCATTTTGCTTGCCAGATATTTACGCACAACAGGGAGTCTCAGATAGAGCGCAAGGAACTCAGGAATCATACCGTGAACGTGAAGGGGAAACACCTCTGTGGTCGCGTACCCCCACCCTCCCGGTAGGTCTGCCACTATCCCCTGTTTCCCATTCTCGAAACAGGGTGTTATTTTTGACAGAAGCAGGTCACCCTGCTGTATTAGAACCCCACTCCGAATTTCCGAAGGCGCTCTTAATTCCCAATGGATTACGAACAGGCTATCTTCGGGAATCTGGGCCATAGTGACAAAGGGGATCGACTCCTTGCTGATCGGTCTCCAATTGAGGGGACGACGTGAGATATTGGCAACCTCCCCCACTTTTGCTGTGTCCCAATAGTCGGGGATGGGGCCGAGTTCGGTCATTTTCAACCCTTCGGGGATATCTTTCAGAGCCGATTTTACAGTCATGCTTACCCGCATGCCCAAATGAAGAGCTACGCCTTAAGACCCAGCATAGTCAAAACCCGTTCCAGTTCCCTGTCCGCAGCCGCTCGCTCTTCCTCTGCCTCCTGCAACAGCACCACCGCTTCTTCCAGTGGCAGGACTTCCTCTCCTCCGTTTTGCGCCACATAGCGGCTGGGCGAAAGGTTATAGTCGTTGCGAACTGCCTCCGCAGTGGTGATGATCGCGGAAATACCCTCCTCGGATTGCCAACGGTGGTAGATGGCTGTGATGCGCCCGATGTGCTCGTCGGTCAGAAAGTTCTTTGGCTTGCCTTTGGCGCACAGCTTAGATGCGTTGATCAGCATAATCTCGCCCTGTCTATGCTTAAGTTTGCTAATGACGAGGATGATCCCTGGCGCAGTCGTGTTGTAGAAAAGGTTCTCGGGCAACAGTATCACTGCCTCGACCCTGTCGGCGTCAACGAAAGCCTTCCGGATGTCGCGCTCACGATTTGAGCCCTGACTTCCACTTCCCCTGCTCACGGCGCCGGTGTCCAACACCACCGCCATCCGGCCACCGTCTCTTAGAGACGTGTACATATGTTGAATCCATCCCCAATCAGCGCTCGAACTCGGTGCAATGCCGAAGGGAAAACGCTCGTAGGGGTCATGCTCGTAGGTACTGGTTGGGAACTTCTGGTTCCACATCGGATTCGCGGTCACGAGGTCAAATGCCTTGAGACGACCGTCCGACTCGGTGAAGGCTGGCCTGTTCATCGTGTCGCCGACTGCTATCTCCGCCTCCATGTCGTGCAGGAATGCGTTCATTCGGGCCATGGCGAAAACTGTGGGGTTGATCTCCTGACCGTAGACCTTGAGTGGGGCAATATGTGGTGGTAGGCGATGGCCTGTAGGGGCAGGTTTCAAACCTGCCCCTACCGCGGTTGGTTGCAAACCCTCGCCTACAGGTCTCAAACCTGCCTCAGAGGCGGGTTTCAAGCCCGCCCCTACCTGCCCGTGTGTTTCGAGGAGGCGGAGGTGGCATTTGATAAGCAACCCTCCCGAGCCGCAGCAAGGATCGTAAACCTCCATCCCAGGTTCAGGCTCCAGGATGCGGGCCATCAGGATTCCCACTTCACGGGGCGTATAGAACTCGCCGGCGCTCTGACCCTGGCCCTCGGCAAACTTGCGCAGAAGATATTCGTATGCGCGCCCGAGGATGTCTGGCTCCACGTCGTCGAGCCCCAGGCGATGCTGGCTCAACACCTGTACCAACGCCACCAGGCGGCCATTGTCCACTATCGGCTGTCCAGCCGCTGTGGCGTTGAAATCGATTACGTCGATGACGCCCTGCAACCGTGGGTTTTCTCTGGCCACAGCCCGTACCGCGTCCGTGAGATGCTCGCCAAGGCCCGTAGTCTTCTGTAAGATAACCTTCCAGCGGGCGATCTCAGGGATGTAGAAGCGCACCAACCCGTGGTCTTCGTCCGCAAGATGAGCTGCCGTCTTGCGGTCGCCGAACTCGTGCTCGAGTTGTTCTATTTCGTCCTCAAAAACATCTGATAGGCGCTTCAGAAAGATGAGCGGAAGGATGTAGTCCTTGAACTTGGGCGCATCCAGTGGGCCGCGAATCACGCACGCGGCGTCCCATAACCAGTTCTCCAGGGTTGAGGTGTCCAGAGTCTTGCCGTTCTTGCCCACTATGCGCGCCTCCCACCCACACCTGTACTGCTTGGGAAAAGCCACGTGCGATTTCTTGTCTACCTGATATGTCTGTGATTATATGCCCAAGCGCCTCTGAGTTCAAGCGAAATCTCGGCTTGGCAACTCCGCTCAAGAAGTATGCCTTATCCTTTGAACTCTAGCGAGTGGGCTCGTGGCACGTAGTACAGGTGCCGCGGGCTGGGTGGTTCATCTTTGGCGCCCCATTCTTGCCTTCGCGGTGGCAAGTCACGCACAGTTCTTCCGTAACCTTATGTGGAATGGGCGGTGGGCCCTGAGAAGCGTTAGAATTGCAGGCCGTGATGATTAGGCCTGCAGCTATGCCAGCCAGGATTATACGTG
>JAMDCE010000704.1:0-1192 GCA_023489135.1 Chloroflexota bacterium | reverse complement strand
AGCTGAAGCGCATCGCGAAGGAAGTCCTCGGGCTTGTTAGTTGGCAGGGCCAACCAGATTACCTTGTTGCCCTTTTGATAGAAGTAGTGGTTCTGGCCCAGGCCAGTAACCGAGTAAACCTGCTGGGTAGCGACGATTGCGCTGCGCAGGTCGCGGAAGGTGGCGTTACCGGCGCTTATGCGGCTAACCATAGCATCGAGCAGCTGCACTGCTCCCTTCTCGTCTGTGGCCTCGCCGACCCAGACAGTTGCTCGTGCTTGGTAATGCCCGACCCATCCTCCCGTTATTCCCACTCCTTTGCCGTGTAACTCAGACAGATTATTGAGAGCGTCCTGGCCAGTTACGGCATTGAGGAGAGTAACTGCGCCTAACTTCTGAGGAATTGCAGAGGGTGACGTCGAGACTGCAGAGCCCGCGTTCGGAGATGCTCCGACAGGGCTCGAACCTGATGTCGTTCCAATGGAACTTTGGTTCGATGCCGGCATGCCGGTGTTCTGGTCGGGGCCAGATAGAGCTTTCACGGTGACCAGCACGATCAGTAAAATGAGAATTCCCTGCGCGCCGATGATCGCCTTCGTTTTTGTGCTCATGCCTGGGGAGCTTTCGGCGACTGGGGGAATAGAATTGCCCATCTTCATCGATGCCTCCTGGTGGTTTCTTGGCGAACGCGTGCCGCGTAGGCCTGCAATTGCGGTATCGCAAGCCAGACAGTTGCCATGCCGAACAGGCCTCCCGTCAAAGTGCGCAGTTGCCAGTTACTGTGACGCCAACCGAAAAGTTGTGTGAACCCGTCAACAGCGATGGGCAGGATGAGCAGAAAATACATGCGCCAGCTGAGAGGCCGTACATTTCTGCCGATGGCTGCGAAGATGACACCAGTTGCGAAGAAAGAGCCGAAAATCGCCGTCATTCGTTGGTCCATTGCCATCTGATAGCCGAAGATGAAGTAGGAATGATCTGGATTCTGCACGCAGAGCAGACGGTATGCTATGAACAAAGGACTGGCAATCCACGTTTGCCCAAGCTTGTAGAGCAGCGGTACCAGAAACGTGCCGAAGAATATCAGGCCACTGCTAATATTGAGCAAGAGCAGCCAATGGCGTCCAACGAACCCTGCCACTTCGTCGACGAAATCTACGATGGCCCTATCGATTGCCTGCCGTCTGGGAGAGATGTCGTCGAGATAGTAGCG
>JAMDCE010000150.1 GCA_023489135.1 Chloroflexota bacterium | reverse complement strand
AGCGGCTACAATTAGCTGATTGAACGGGTCAGGCGTCGGGGTGATTGCGGCCGCGACGATCAGTATGGCCAGGTAGGCGTACTTTCGCCACTTGTTGAGCCGCTTGACATTGAGGATCCTGATTTTCGACAGGAAAAAGATGACCACGGGCATCTCGAACACGACGCCCAGCCAGAATATGAATGTGATCGTGAACGAGAGGAGTTCGGAGAGCTGCACTTGCTGGTGAATGTCTGGGCTACCGACTGTCAGGAGCCACCCGAGGGCCCTGGGCAGTACAAGGAAATACCCGAACGCGATTCCTCCGGCGAAGCAGAGCGTCACAAACGGCAGGCCCAGGTAGACGAACCGCTTTTCCTTCTTGCGGAGGCCGGGGGCGATGAAAGCTATCATCTCGTACATGATAATGGGCATGGCGATCGCGGCGCCCATGTACATCAGGACCTTCATGTAGACCACGAACCGCTCGGTTGGTTGCAGGGTGACAATCTCTACCGATTTGGGGACAAGCGCCAGGAGCCAGCCCATTACGTAGTCGATGAAGACGAAGCTGATGCCCGCGGCCACGACGACGGCTATGGCCGTGTGGACGAGACGCTTGCGCAGCTCATCCAGGTGGTCCATGATAGACATGGAGCTGGCCTGGATTTCCTCGTCACCGTCCGCGTGAACGAGGTTGTCTATCATAGAATTCTCTCCGAGCACTTGCTTCTCCTAATCTATCTGCAAACCACAATTTCCCGCCCGTCGCTGCCTAGATCTGCGAAACGGTGGGATAATGCGGTGGAAAGACGGTTCGTCCAACGGAAGCATTTCACTCTCAGACCAGTTATCTAGTCCAGGCGAGGACCGGCGTTCTCGCACCGGAGGCATCAGATTCCGGCGCCTTTGAAAGCCTCGGCCGCGTCGGTCTCCTCAGCGTGGTGTTCTTCCGGTACGATGGTCTCCCCGACCGCCGGTTGGGTGGTGGACGGCTCGATGGTGGCTACCGGCTGTTCCTCCATGCCGCTTTCGGCGTGCGGGACCCCGTTTCCGGACATCGCTTGCCCGTCGGCAGGCTTGGAATCTTCGGCGTCTTCCTCAACCAGCAGATCTACCACCGCCGCCTCGGGGGCGAATTCGTCGGTGGAGGCCGCGTCTGCACGAACCTCCACCGGGCTCTCCATTCCTTCGGGGGGCGTTACCATGGCCACTGTCCCGACGGGTGTGGCTGGCTGGGCCGGCGCTGCTGGCTGATCGGAAAGCGGCTTGGTGAGCTCATCCAGGTTCAGGTCGCGGAAATCCTTGGTGAGATCGTTGGTGGCTCGCCTGAACTCGGCGATTGCGCGGCCCACCTGGCCGCCGATCTCTGGGAGCTTACGCGGGCCGAATATGATCAGAGCCGCGATTAGGATGAGCATTAGCTCTCCGGGGCCCATTCCGAAGAAGTTCATGAACAGTCTCCAGCTCTAGGAGCTTCCCCGACGCTCGTCAGACTCACTCGAGGTGATCCTGGATGTAATCCACCGCATCTCCGACCGTGCGGATGTTCTCCGCATCCTCGTCAGAGATCTCAAGTCCAAACTCTTCCTCGAGAGACATGATCAACTCCACTAGATCCAGGGAGTCAGCGTTCAGGTCCTCTTGAAAGGATGCTTCCATGGTAACGTCTTGTTCTTCGACGCCCAGTTGCTCTGCCACGATCTTCTTGAGTCGGTCGTATACCGCCGACGTCGCCATCCTATCACCTCCCTTCTGGCCAATTGTTAAAAAAATATGTGGCCCGGGGCCACAGGAGTCATTTGCCGCTCTGCGAGATCACTGTGCCTAGGACTCCATTGATAAAGCGGCCTGAACTGTCGCTCCCAAAGAGCTTAGCCAGCTCGACCGCTTCGTTAATGGCTGCCTTGACCGGCACCCTATTATCAATCATTATTTCGTAAATTGCAAGCCTTAGAATGTTCTTGTCGATCCCGGCCATCTGCTCGACAGGCCAGTTGGGGGCAGACTTGGAGATGATATTGTCCAGCCGCTGGCGATGCTGCCACACGCCGCGCACCAGGTCACATGCGTAATCGGCCGCCTCCTGGACCAGGCCCCCTTCTTCCAGGTTTCTCTCCAACACGCCCTCCAGGTCGTGCCGGACGGTGTCTGCCTCGAAGAGCGTCTGAAGTGCAACGATCCTGGCTTCCCGCCGGGGACTGGACACAGTATGACACCTACCAAATTGTAAAAACCTTGATTCACATTGTCGAGCCACATGGGCGGCTCATGCCACGCTATTCTACCCGCTTTGCCACTAGGCGTCAAGGAGAAGTTGTTGATTATGGTAGGTGATATTCACTTGGCCAGACGCGCAACCGTGAAGGCGATGGACGCCCAACCCATCTGCGCCAGGGCAATGCCCACAACGGCCCGGCCGGCAGAGACTCTGTGGCGCCAGAGCCACTGTCCCCCCGCTCCGGCAGCCACCGCCGCCGGCACTATTACGAAGATGACGTGCTTGCCGATCATGTCCGTGAACAGGGTAACGGGAACGAAGATGGCTCCCACCAGGAGCCATGAGAGCATCAGCATCCAAGCAACCGAGAGCCTTTTGTCTCGTCTTATCCAATACACGAACAAGCCCACCACACCGAGCGCAAATGGCGCCGGGCTCCCGAGAAAACCGAAGGCCCACGTGACCGCGAAGTCGAGCCCTGAGAAGCCGCCCGTTCCCTGTGAGGAGCCGCTCAGTTGCTTGGCGTAGACAGGCAGGGTAGCCTGGATGATCGGGCCGACGTATTGGACGTAGTAAAGCAGGAACGCTAGAACAAGCGAGGCGGCCAGGGCGCCGTACAGGCGAACCACGTTGCCTTTCCGTTCCCGCTCGCCCCATATCCAGACCCCAATTCCCACCAGTCCAATAACCAGGCTGCCGAAGACGACCATCGTGGGGAACGACAGCATCACCACCGTAAGGAGGCCGGTCAGGGTAAGCCAGGTCGTCCAGCGGCGGAGTGAGTCAAACCGCACCGCGATGTATGTGAAGCTTACCAGGGTGATCCACTGGGCGAATACGGTTGGGTAGGTTCCCAGGATCAAGAGCCGGAAGGTGAGGGGAGTGAGAGCGTACACGGCGGCGGCGATCAGCCCGCCCGATCGATCAAGGCCAATGGCCCGCCGGGCGAAGTAATAGACCATGGGGACGTAGGACAGGTCCAGAAGGACCACAAACACGCGTAGAGACGCACCTAAGTCGAACGGCAGCCAGCCAAGCGGCGTTACCAGGACGTAGAAGAGCGGGGATTTCGGGATAAGGATGTCCATGTTCCACTCTTTTGGCGGGGAAGACAACTGGTTGAGCGCAAACATCTTGTCGGTGCCGCTCGCGGCCGTGTGGGGCAGGTACACGTCAAGGAAATGGCCGTTCAGTATGGCACGAACGAACCGCAAGTGGAACGGCAGATCGACGACTGAGAGGGTGGGGTAAAGGATCACAGCGATCTTGACAAGGAAAATGGCGCTCATCAGGCCTGCCAGGGCCGCCGTCTCCAGGCCGCCCGTATTCAAACCGGCCCAGGAAAACACCCTCGGCAATGCGACTCGCATAAGCAGAAACATGGCTATGGCAGCCGCCAGGAGGATGGCTGCCGGGTAGGAAACGGTGGCGGCGATGGTTCGAGCCTGGGCCAGGCCAAGCGCCAGCAGAGCCAGAGCCGGCACCGCCAAGCCGGCCGCCATAAGCCGGATGTGCTGGTCGGTCATCGCCGCCGGCCACGATCTGGTCGCTGCACGCTCACCTGAACGGAGACCCACCAGGACAATAATAGCCATCAGATAGCAAAGAGCCAGCACCAGGAGAAGAAAGGCCACCACGAAGGGACTGAAGTTCACAAACTGCGACCAGGAGGCTACCAGCGGGATCACCGAAACCCGGTCGACGAGGGCGCTGCCAAGGTAGCGTTCGCCCCGGGCCAGCGTCCCATCCTCCTTCATCTCCACGTTCACATTGCGGCTGGCAATATCTTCCGGCCGCGTAAACTTGAATGTGTAGGCTTGCCACTCCGGCGTTGGCTTGATGGTCCCGGCCTGCTGGCCGTTGATGAATACGGCTATTGGCTCGGGGTTGGGCAGGGCCTGCTTAAGATGGATTTCCACCTGGTACGGATAGCCGCCTCCCAGGCCCGGGAAGAAAAAGTAGGAATCGGGGCTGGTGCGCCGGAAGGAGTTGCCTTTCTTGTCGGTGCTTTCCTGATTCACGAACTGCGTAAAGCTGGCATCGCCGGGCCTGCCCACGTTCAGGACTGATGGCTCCAGGATCTGGTAGGCGGTAACGAACGCTATTGAGGCCAGGAGGATCAGAGCGTATAGGGGCCGGCCGCCGAAGGTGAGGCGAGCCAGGCCGGCGATTCCGAGGCGCAGGGCGCTGATCCACGACTGGCCGCTGGATAACGACCTGGCGTCCTCTTGTGCAAGGTTTGCGTTGGCGCCGGTTTCCATGATCCTCGCTACCGGGGGTTCTATGCCATTACCATGCCGCCGTCGACGGCGAGCACCTGACCCGTGATGTACGCCGCCGATTGGGACGCCAGGAAGATGATCGCGTCGGCTACCTCGTCCGCCAGGCCGGGACGGCCTACTGGGATCTGCTCGATTATCTTCACTCGAGCCGCCTCAGAGATGGACGCGGCCATATCGGTCTCGATGAGACCGGGGGCCACGGCGTTGACGGTGATGTTTCTGGACGCGACCTCGCGGGCGGTGGCCTTGGTGAGGCCAATCAGGCCGGCCTTCGCGGCCGAATAGTTTGCCTGGCCGGGGTTACCCGCCAGGCCCGCCACTGAGCTGACGTTAACGATTCGCCCGTAGCGTTGTTTGAGCATGGGCCTGAGCGCCGCGCGGACGCAGAAGAAGGCGCCCTTGAGGTTGGTGTCCAGCACGGCCTCCCAGTCGGCATCGGACATGCGCATGACGAGGGTATCGCGGGTTATGCCGGCGTTGTTGACGAGGATATCCAGGCGACCGTAGTTGGAAAGGGCCGCCGCCACCAGCGCGTCGGCGTCGGCGTGGGAAGAGACGTCACCCCTGATCGCCATGGCCTTACCGCCCGCGGAGATGATGGCGTCTACCACTTGCCGTGCCGCCTGCTCGTTGGACTGGTAGTTGATCACTACCTTCGCCCCCAGGCTGCCCAGCTTTACGGCCGCGGCGCGGCCGATACCTCTTCCGCTCCCAGTGACAAGAGCTACCTGCCCATCAAAACGCATCGCCAATTCCTGTCTAAACCAGCTCGCCCACTCCCAGCAACTCCTCCGCCGGGTATGCCTGGGTCTGGCGGTCTATTCGCTTGATCAAGCCGCTCAACACCTTGCCGGGTCCCACTTCCACGAATGAGCCGACCCCGGCGCCAACCATGAACCTCACTGAATCTACCCACCGCACCGGAGAGTAGGTCTGGAGGATCAGCTCTCGTCGTATCTCGCCCGGATCGCTCATCGGCCGGCCGGTCACGTTGGCCACTAGCGGCACGGATGGCACTCCTACCTCGACCTGCGCCAGCTCCTTGGCCAGCTCCTCGGCCACCGGCTCCATGAGGAGGGAGTGGAAGGCGGCGCTCACGGGCAGTGGAATGACTCTCTTGGCTCCCCTCTGCCGGGCCAGCTCTGCGGCGGCCTGCACCGCGTCGGTGGAACCGCTGATGACGGTCTGGCCGGGAGAGTTGAAGTTGGCCACCTGCAGGCCGGACCAGGGATGCCCGGCGCGAACGGCAGCGCAGATGTTGTTCAGCTCTTCGTCGTCCACGCCCATCACGGCCGCCATGCCGCTGGGCCGGCCATTGCCGTTGCCGGCCGCCTGCATGAGGCGCCCGCGCTCTCTAACT
>JAMDCE010000265.1:2215-5862 GCA_023489135.1 Chloroflexota bacterium | reverse complement strand
CCGATCGATTTCGAACTGGTTCGTCATCCCCGGCTTGCTATCCTCGACGAGGCAGATCTTCGCCGTCGTTCCGCCCATGTCGAAGGAGATCAGGTTAGTGTATCCAGCGATCTTGCCGAAGTGGGCGGCACCAAGGGCTCCTGCAGCTGGACCGGACTCGATTATTCTGGCAGGGTATTTTTGCACCGTATCGGAGGTAGCGATGCCTCCATTGGATTGCATCACGTAGAGATGGCCGAAGTAGCCTTTCTCGTTGAGGCCAGCGGTGATTCGGCGCAAATATTCGCGTACGGCCGGCATAGTGTAGGCGTTGACGACCGTGGTGTTGGTGCGTTCGTATTCGCGAATCACAGGCGAAACATCCGATGAGATCGACACAGGGAGTTGGGGACTCTCTTCTTTGATAATCTGCTCTAATCGGCGTTCGTGGTCAGGGTTGCGGTAAGAGTGCAGCAGGGAAACCGCAATGGAGTTCACGTTTCTGGCCATAAGCTGACGCACGAGGTCACGAACTTGCTCCTCGTCGAGTGGCTTGATGACCGAGCCATCGGCAGCCACGCGCTCTTCCACCTCTAATATCCAGTGTCTCGGCACGAGGGGTACTGGCTTGTCGGCGTAAAAATCGTAGAGATCATATCGCTTCTGCCGCTGGAACTCGAGGATGTCGCGGAAACCTCTAGTGGTCAGCAAGGCTATTCGTTCGCCCTTTCGCTCGATGACCACGTTTGTGGCAAGCGTGGTTGCGTGAACGGCTTGAACGATTTGGCTTCCATCGACGCCGTTCTCTGACAACAGCGTGTGAAGGCCGTTCATTACCCCAATGGATGGGTCCTTTGGCGTAGTCAGCGTCTTCCCCAGCCAGACCTCGCCTGTTTTCTCATCCTGGATCACGAAGTCTGTGAACGTGCCGCCAATGTCGAAGCCCAATCTAAAAGACATCGTGTTCTCCTTGATTAGGTTATCACTATATCGATGAAGCGTTGTAGGACATCACCTTCCAAAAAGCGCACCGAACGTTTGGTGCGATAGTACCACGGGCTAGGTTGTTTGTCAATAGGTAGCTCGACTTGCACCAAGATGACCTCCTGCTAAATATAGAGTTGGACTATGGCCAGCATATGAAAAATCGATTGGAATTATAGCTACTCTCGTGATATAGTCGAGATTGAGATTGAAAAGCCTCAGGATTGTGCAACCACGGTCTGACTCGATCCCTTTCCCGCGAATGTTTGGCAGCCGGAGCTAATCTTGTCTAACTCCTCAACGCCTGGCCTGGAAGAGCCAGCGAATCAATAATAAGCGAGATACCAATCCGCCCTGGAAACACGGAAACATTCCGCTGTGATCACAGGCATCAGGTGGCCAGAAGGTGAAGAATGTTCAAGAAGGTGATGGTAGCCAACCGGGGTGAGATAGCCGTGCGCGTTCTGCGCGCATGCAAGGAGTTGGGGATATCGACGGTAGCCATCTACTCCGACGCAGATCGCAATTCGCTCCACGTTCGCTATGCCGACGAAGCATACAACATTGGTCCACCGCCAGCGCGCCAGAGCTACCTTCGCATCGATCAGATAATCGACGTTGCCAAGGCAGCTAAGGTCGACGCAATTCATTCCGGCTACGGGTTTCTTGCCGAGAACGCCGAGTTCAGTCAGGCCTGCCGCAATACAGGAATCGTATTCATCGGACCCTCCCCCGAGACTATCCGTGCAATGGGCGATAAGCTTGTGGCAAGGCGCACGATGCAGAGAGCAGGCGTCCCAGTAGTGCCAGGCATATACGAAGGGATTCGTGACGAGGCACACGCCCTCGCCGCTGCTAAGGAAATCGGGTATCCCGTTTTGATCAAGGCGGCGGCTGGTGGCGGCGGTAAGGGAATGCGAATCGTCAGAAACAGGGACGAGACGGCAAGCGCCATTCGGGGAGCGACCGCCGAGGCGGTGTCTGCATTCGGTGACGGCACAATCTATTTGGAAAAGATGCTCGAAGGCGTTAGACACGTCGAGGTACAGCTTTTGGCGGATCGCTTTGGCAACATCATCCATCTTGGCGAGCGCGAGTGCTCGATTCAGCGGCGACATCAAAAGCTGATTGAGGAGGCTCCTTCGATGGCCGTCAACCCGGAGCTGCGCAAGAAGATGGGAGAAGTTGCCGTGAGAGCAGCTAAGACCGTCGGATACGAAAGCGCTGGCACAGTCGAGTTTCTCCTTGATAAAGATAAGAACTTTTATTTTCTGGAGATGAACACTCGCCTTCAGGTCGAGCATCCGATCACTGAGCTGGTCACCGGCGTTGATATCGTCATCGAACAGTTGCGAATTGCGGCTGGCCGCAAATTGCGCCACAAGCAGGAAGACATAAACGCCAAGGGTTGGGCAATAGAGTGCCGTATAACCTCCGAGGACCCTTACAATGACTTTATGCCCTCGGTAGGCAAGATCATCAGCCTGTACGAGCCTGGCGGTCCAGGCGTGCGGGTAGATAGCGGTATCTTCGAGGGTTTTGAGGTAGGCCTGCATTATGACGCTCTAATCGCTAAGCTGATTGTGTGGGGTGAGAGTAGGGCGCAGGCGATTCTGCGGATGCGCAGAGCGCTTAAGGAGTACAAGGTATTGGGCATACAAACGAGTATCCCGTTTCACTTGAAAATGATGGGAATGAGAGAGTTTCTTACCGGTCGCATCGATACTGGTTTTCTGGAAAGACAGACTGTACTAACCACAAATGGTTCCAGAAGTCGAGATGCCCTGGCTGCGATAGCCGCTACGCTAGTTGTCCATAAGAGCAGGCAGGAATTTCTTGCCAGGAATATGGTCAATGGGCATACCGGCCTAAGTATGTGGAAGTACAGTGCGAGAAGGGATGTATTGAGACCTCGATGAAGTATTATCCTGAATAGGTGTATAATATTCTCGACAAACATACGCGGAACGGTCCGCGAGAGGAGCGCTCATTGGAGAACCGCTCTAACCCAGTTGTATCTCACGGACAGAAAATCGACGCAACAGCGATCACTCAGCTAGCCAAGATTCCCAGTTGCCCTTCCTGCGGCGCCGACCTATCTCAGTCCGACATTTACAAACGCCTGAGGGTTTGCGAATTCTGTCAATGCCATTTGCGTATGACCGCTCACCAGCGCATCGACCTTCTGATCGACGAAGGGTCTTTTCGAGAATCGCACCGCTGGCTCGCTTCGGTGGATCCCCTCTCCTTCTCCGACAGAATCTCCTATGAGAAACGCCTTGAGGAAGCTCAACGCAAGACGGGCCTTACCGAGGCGGTGCTCACTGGGACTGGCCGTATTGGAGGGAAACCCGTTGCGCTGGCGGCGATGGACTTCGAGTTCCTGGGAGGCACTATGGGCTCGGTTGTTGGGGAGAAAATAGCCCTGACCTTCGAGTTGGCCGTCAAGGAGAAACTGCCTGTCGTGATCATCGCCACAGGGGGGGGTGCCCGCATACAGGAGGGAATGCTCTCGCTGATGCAGATGGCGAAAACTGCGTCTGCAGCTCAGCGCCTCCACAAGGCTGGTCTGCCATACATCGTCATCTTGGCTAACCCTACCACTGGAGGGATCTACGCGAGCTTCGCGAACCTGGCAGACGTCATCATCGCCGAGCCCGGCGCCCTCATCGGCTTTGCCGGCC
>JAMDCE010000265.1:0-2205 GCA_023489135.1 Chloroflexota bacterium | reverse complement strand
TTTCGCCTGACCGTCGGGCGAAAGGCAGAGGCCGACTACTTGAGCCCGCATCGCCCGATGGAGTCTGCCTGGGGAACGGTGCAACTGGCCCGCCACGAACGGCGGCCAACCGCCCTGGACTACATCTGCCGCATGATGTCCAACTTCGTCGAGTTGCATGGCGATCGCCTCTACGGGGAAGACAGAGCGGTGGTGTGTGGTTTGGCGGACCTCAGCGGTCAGCCAGTGGTGGTCATTGGCCAGGAGCGCGGCCACGGCGATGCGTCTCGTAATGAGGGACGAGCGCGCCCGGAGGGCTACCGCAAGGCGCAGCGAGCGATGCGCTTGGCGGCCAAGCTAGGTCTACCTCTCATTACATTCGTCGACACCCCGGGCGCAAATCCAGGGCTGGAATCCGAGGAGCGGGGCATCGCTATGTCCCTGGCGACTTCGCTGGCCACGATGTCTGACCTGCAAACCCCTATAATCGCCGTCATCATTGGCGAAGGCGGTAGCGGTGGGGCGCTCGCCCTGGGTGTGGCAGATCGCATTCTCATGCTTGAGCACGCGATTTACTCCGTCATCTCCCCCGAAGGCGCCGCTGCCATCATCTACCGTGACGCGAGTCGAGCAGAAGATGTAGCGCCTGCCCTTAAGCTCACTGCCCAGGACTGTTGCTCACTGGGAGTCGTGGACGTGGTCGTGCCCGAGCCTGAGGGCGGCGCGCACCTTGATCACGAGGCTGTCGCCTGGCAATTGAAGAACGCCTTGCTCCAGGAGTTGACGGCCCTCCAGGCCTTGCCCCTCAAGCGACTGCTCAAGATTCGTTACAAGCGGTTCCGACGGGTGGGACGATTCGACACCTACTTTAAGGTTGCTGTTGGTCGCAAGGTCGCCCATGTGCAGGGTCATATTCACCGCGGCCTGGAACAATTGAAGGAGCGGCTGCCCCTGGCGACCAGCACTGAGACTGACTAGCGGTAGTCGTTGACTTCTGTTCGCGAAAGAACTAGAATTAGTATCGTCAAAGATTCCTATTGTTGCCTAGCGTGATTCCGGAACAAAGTCATTCTTGCGTCCGTGCCAATGCTGCTGTTGTTGAGGTATCAGGATGGGTGGCTTTCGTTCCCTACGCCAGTTGGAGAAGTGGCTGCTAGCACTTCTTTGGCAAGCGATGGCCTCCGTCCTTACCTCTGTCGCATCCTCCGCAGCGGCCGCATCTACTCGCGTTCTACTTCTGACGCTGCTGATCTTCTTCACGCACGTATCTTTTTACGTGCTAATCGTCGGGCTTGGGCTTGTCAGGAATTCCACAGCAACAGCCACTGCGCCCACTACGAAATGCTCTTCGACCAGGCCGCTGTGGCTACTAAGCAGCATCGCAGCGACCTGACTGCGTACCCCGACGAGCTGCTTGCCGCTGGTTAGCTTCACTTTCTGAGAGGAGGTGTCGCCAATGATGCGTAGCGGACCGTAAGTGCTTGAGGCAGCCTAGTTGCTATGGTGTCTGTAGGACAATTTGGTACCTGTCGCCGAAGAAAACCATAGAAAGGAGTGTGGCGCGGTGAATTCTTTGCTTGCGCTTGTCGTAGCGATCATCGTAGCTTACGGTGGTTATGTGACGTATGGCAAGTGGCTGGATCGGAGAATCATGAAGACTGATCCCAAGAGGGTGACGCCGGCCAGAATGTACATGGATGGCGTTGACTTCTCGCCGGCGAACCGCAACGTCCTCTTCGGCTATCAGTTTAAGTCTATTGCGGCAACCGGGCCTGTAACTGGAGCGATAATTGCCGCACAGTGGGGCTGGCTGCCGGCGCTGCTATGGCTCCTGTTTGGCGTGCTCCTGATCGGGTGGTTGCACGACTATGGGAGCACAATGATCGCCGTCCGGAGCGACGGCCAGACTTTTGGCGGGCTATCTTACCGACTGATATCCCCACGCGCACGAATCATCCTACTTTCGTTCATCTACTTCTACTTGCTGATCATCGCCGGCGCTTTCGGCAACCTGATTGCTCGAACTATGACCGATGCTAATATCCCCCTGGGGATCATCGTAGTTGGCGCAGCTGGCCTTTTGGCAGGACAAATGATCTACCGGTGGAAACAGGACATCATTCTCACGACCGTAATCACCGCCGGTTTGAGCATGGTCGGCATCTGGCTTGGAACGTTGCCAGGTGTTGTCAGTTTGTTCGCCGCTATACCAAATGATCCTAAGTT
>JAMDCE010000506.1:5221-5883 GCA_023489135.1 Chloroflexota bacterium | reverse complement strand
CGTCGTTCTCGGTGGTAGGATGACCGGCTGCGAAACTGCCGAGTTTCTGGCCGAACGCGGCAACACCGTCACCATCGTCGCCCGGTCTTCCCAAATCGCCCCCAATGTTGAGCTCCTTAATCGGGCCGGACTTCTCAAGGAACTTCGCAAGAAGAACGTGGAAATGTTGACGAGAGCACACGACATCACGGGCTTCACTGTTGGCGGCATCGAGTTGGTCGATAAGACCGACGGAAGCAAGAAGCCCGTTGAGGCAGATTGGGTCGTCGTGGCCAGGGGAGTCGAGTGCTGTGGAGACCTGTGCTCAGCTCTTGAGGGAAAAGTGTCGGAGCTCTACACCGTCGGCGATGCAAAGGAACCGCGCAAGATCATGGATGCCATCTATGAGGGAGCGGTGGTGGGTCGCCAGATATAGCGTCGGACTTGAAAAGGTGTCGCTAAGAATGGCTTTCGCCGTAAGGAGGCGAAAATGTCTGAACTGACTGTAGTCGGCCAAAGCGTGAAGAGGCTGGACTCCTTCGAGAAGGTCACGGGGAAAGCCAAATACGTGATGGATATGAAACTCCCGGCGATGCTCTACGGCAAGATCCTGCGGAGCCCCTACCCACATGCCAAGATTACCAGCATCGATTCCGCTCAGGCCGCGCGATTGGGCGGAGTCA
>JAMDCE010000506.1:0-5211 GCA_023489135.1 Chloroflexota bacterium | reverse complement strand
TCGCCGCCTCTACCGACGAGATCGCCGAGGTGGCCCTGGGCTTGATCGAAGTAGAATACGAAGAGCTGCCGGCCGTCTTCGACGCCGAGGAAGCGGCCTCGGCCACTCCGCCCGTCGTTCTCCATCCCGATCTCTACTCCTATCAGACGAGCGTCGTCGTTCGCCCTCGTTTCGACCGAGAGAGACCCAACGTTCATAACCACTTCAAGATCAGAAGTGGAGATATCGCAAAAGGTTTTCAGGGTGCGGATTTGGTTGTGGAGAACCGGTTTACCACCGCCATGATCCAACACTGCCAGTTCGAGCCCCACGTTTCCATCGCTCAGGTGGAAGGCGATGGAACAATCACCGTCTGGTCATCAGTCCAGGGTCTGTACATGATAAAGTCGGCCCTCTGCGACGCTCTTGGGTTGCCATCATCGCGGGTCAGAATCATCGCTCCGTACGTGGGCGGTGGCTTCGGAGGAAAGATTTCCATCAGGACTGAGCCTGTAAGCGTTCTGCTAGCGCGGAAGACCGGCCGGCCCGTCAAGGTGGCCTTCAGCCGCGAGGAGGTGTTCACCTCAGCCAACACCAGAAGCCCCTTCACCATCTACATAAAGGATGGCGTCAAGCGGGACGGCACCCTGGTGGCAAGAGAGATTCGGCAGTACCTGAATGGGGGAGGCTACGCCGATTATGTCTACCTGGTGACGAGAAACTCCGCCTTCGGGGCCGTTGGTTCATACCGGGTCCCCAATTTCAAGCTCGACTCCTACGGCGTCTATACCAACCTGCCCATGGGCGGGCCCTTCCGCGGTTTTGGCTCATCGGAGATTCTCTGGGCGATCGAATCCCAAATGGATCTGATCGCGGAGAAGCTGGGTCTCGATCCCTTGGAGATCAGGTTGAAGAACGTTCTAAGGGAGGGCGATGTAAACGTCACCGGCGAGAAGATGCACAGTGTTGGCGCCCAGGAATGCTTGCGCAAAGCCGCGGAGGCCATCGAGTGGGGCAAAAAGCCCGCAGCGGGCCAGGGGCCGTGGCGAAGAGGAAAGGGAATCGCCCACGGCAATAAGTACAGCATAGCCCCCACCGCCTCATGCGCCTACTTAAAGGTTCACGATGATGAGACTATTGAGGTCCGGATGAGTGCCGACGAAATGGGCCAGGGCGTGAAGACGGTGATGGCCCAGATAGCGGCGGAGGAGTTCGGCCTCTCCGTCGACCGAGTGAGGGTCATCCACGGAGACACCGCTTTCACACCCTACGACATGGGATCCGTCTCCAGCCGCTCCACCTACAACACTGGAAACGCCGTCCGGCTCGCCTGCCAGGATGCCAAACACCAACTCTTCGCCAAGGCAGCCGTGATTCTGGAAGCTTCTCCCGACGACCTGGAGACCAGTAAGGGCCAGGTCTACGTCAGGGGCGCGCCAGAGCGGGCCGTCCAGATCCGCGACCTCTTTTCACCCACCATGTTCGCCTCGGGCAAGTTCCTGGAAGAGGGTGGCGAGATCATTGGCAAAGCCACCTGGTACCAGCCGGCCACGCCGGAAGATCCGGAGACAGGCCAGGGAGAGCGCCTCTGCGCCTTCTACATCTACGGGGCGCAAGGTGCCGAGGTGGAAGTGAATACCGAAACGGGCGAAGTTCGGGTTGTGCGGATAAGTGGCGCCTTCGACGTGGGCCGGCCCATTAACCCCAAGATGTGCGAAGCCCAGATCGAAGGCGGCGTCGGCATGGGAATCGGCAGCGCCCTCTACGAGGAGATGGTGTTCGACAACGGCCGGCTGCTCAATCCCACGTTTATGGATTACAAGATCCCGACGGTGATGGAGATTCCCACGGCCCAGAACGTGCGGCCCTTGATAGTGGAAGCGCCCCATCGCGAGGGGCCGTTTGGCGCGAAAGGCGTGGGTGAAGCCGTTATGACGCCCTCGGCTCCCGCTATCGCCAATGCTGTCTACAATGCCGTAGGGGTCCGCATCAAGGACCTACCCATCACCAGAGAGAAGGTTCTCCGGGCCTTGAGGCCGATCCGAACTTAGCTCCTAATTGCAGAGCTCCTCTCTTGTAGAACCTTGATCAATCAAGGCTCTACAAAAGAGGGGCGCAGACAACGAGTGCCGCACTGGGCGAACTAAATGAACTTGGAGGAGCAACGATGCTAATCGAGAAAACTCTCGTGCTGCCAGCGCCGATTCAGAAAGTCTGGGACACCGTAATGGATATCGAGGCGGTGGCCAATTGCTTTCCCGGCGTGGAAAGCGTGGAGATGATCGACGAGAAGACCTACCGCAGCGTGGTCAAGTCTAAAGTTGCCTATATCACCGCGGCTTTCGATCTCACCACCATTATCACCGCCATCGAGCCTCCAATCCGTCTGGAAACCCAAAGCGAGGGCAAGGACAAAGGCCTGGCTGGAAGGATGACTCAGAAGCAAGTTCTGGAGTTGAAAGCTATCTCCCCAGAAGAGACCGAAGCCGTTTACAAGGCCGAGGTGTCTATCTCCGGACGGCTGGCCACCTTTGGCCAGAAAATCATTAGGGCCAAGGCCGACCAGATGGCCGACCAGTTCGCCGAGAGATTCACTAAATTGCTCGCCGGCGAGACTGAGGCCCCGGTGAATGGAAGTGACTTTTCGGCGGAGGCTGACAAGCGGGAGGGCGGCTGGCGCGCCCGCCTCGGAAAGATCCTTTAATCGGTCACGATCAGTGGCTCTGAACCGGTGGGCGTGATTCTGCCTGAAGCGGTTCAAAGCTGGTCGCTTTCGGCCAAAAGCTCTTAAAGCCAGGGCCGATCGGCCGAGAAGCTTGCCGAAGCGTTCAGACAGTCTGTCGAAAACCAGGTCATCGCTATAGAAGGAGAAAGAAAGATGCCATTTGTAAACATCAAGATGTGGAAAGGTCAATCCCAGGAGCGCAAGCAGCGAATTGCCCACCGCATTACCGAAGTGCTAACGGAGGAGACCGGCGCTCCCAGAGAAGTTGTCACCATTATTTTTGAGGATATCCCGCCGAACCAGTGGGCAAGTGGAGGCAAGCTTGCTGAGGGCGAGACAGCTTAACCCTTAGCCCTACCGCCAGGGCAATATTGCCTTTCCTCTTCCGGCCGTCCCATTTCCGGGCGGCCGGCTGGAGCCACTTTCCAGCGCTATTCAATCTCCCATTTCCAACCTGCAGCTCTAACTGCCCATATTGGTCTTCGTATGTTCTACACGAATAGGTACCACCACAGGCGAACAAGATTCGTGTAATTTACACGTAGTATTCGCCGAGACCAGATGATACCCTACACCCAATACCTTACATCTAATAATGCTGTATGCGTAATCGCTGAACAGAGAGGGGGCGTGTCTGAGATGAGGGACTTCGAGTATTTCGAGCCGAAAAGCGTCGCCGAAGCCTGCTCGATCCTGAGTGAGCACGAGGGCGAGGCAAAAGTGTTGGCCGGAGGGCAGTCTCTCCTGGTCTTGATGAAGGAGAGGGTCTACAGTCCAAAGTACGTGGTCGACCTGAAGGGCGTAGTCGGCCTGGATGAGATTTCCCGGTCCAACGGGCAACTGCAGATCGGCGCTCTAGCGACCCATCGTGCCGTAGAGCTCTCCCCTTTGGTCAAGGAGAGGTGTCCGTCGCTTGCCACCGTGGCCAGCCGGATTGGCGCCCTGCAGATTCGCAACCGGGGGACAATTGGCGGTTCTGTCTGCCACGCCGACCCTGCGGGGGATTGGGCCCCGGTCCTGATCGCTTTAGGGGCCCAGGGAAGAGCAGTGAGCTCCAAAGGTGAGAAAACCGTCTCCTTCGAGGACTTTGCCACCGATTACTATGCCAATGCTCTTGCCTCCGACGAGATCCTCGTCGAGATCAGAGTGCCGGCCGGCGCTTCTTGCCCCCAGGCCGCCTACGAGAAATTCAGTCTCCGAGAGGGGGAAATGGCCATGGCCGGGGTGGCGGTGGCCCTAACGATGGAGGGGCAAATCTGCAAGGAGGCCCGAGTAGTCCTGGCGGCCGCCGGTCCCAGGCCCATTAGGGCCACTCAGGCCGAGCAAGCGCTTTCCGGCAACACCGTAGATAGCCGGGCAATCGCGGCAGCGGCAACGCTAGTGAGAGAGGTCGCCAAACCGGTGGGTGACATTCGCGGTTCCGAAGCGTACAAGAAGGAGATTCTCGCCACTCTTACCAAGAGAGCAATCGCCAGCGCGTTGAGATAATCAGGCGGGCGCATCAATTCTCAAGCAAAATGGAGGTGCCCAAGATGCAAGATAGAGGAATCACCCTGACAGTGAATGGCCAAAGCCACGACCTTTCGGTGAAGCCGAGCATGTTATTAAGGGACGTCTTGCGAGACAAACTCAACCTGACCGGAGCCAAGAGAGGGTGTGACGAAGGTATGTGCGGCGCCTGCACCGTCATTATGAACGGTCAAGCCGTGAAGTCCTGCATGGTCCTGGCCGTGGAAGCTAACGGCAAGAACATCCTCACCATCGAAGGATTGGCTCAGAACGGGACACTGCACCCGCTTCAGCAGTCCTTCATGGATCATTTCGCCGTGCAATGCGGTTTCTGCTCGCCAGGCATGATACTGACCGCCTTGACTCTCTTGCACGACGAATCTTCGCCCACAGAGGACGAAGTAAGGCTAGGTATTGTGGGGAACCTTTGCCGTTGCACCGGCTACGTAAAGATCGTCCAGGCGATTATGGATGTGGCCGCGGGGCAGTACGGACCCGCTGCGACGCCCTCGTAGAGACACAGCGCCGGCCGACGACCAGCTCCGTGACCAAACAGTGGCTGAAAGGAGATAAGCGATGGCGGTAAGCACCTATATAGGTCAAAGCGTCAAAAAGGTCGACAACAAGCAGTTGGTAACCGGGACCGCTCAGTTCACGTCCGACATTAAGCTTCCGGGAACGCTAATTGGGAGGATCCTGAGGAGCCCGCACGCCCACGCCAAGATCAAACGGATCGACGTGAGCAAAGCCAAGGCCCTCCCTGGCGTATTTGATGTGCTCACAGGCAGAGACCTGGAAGAGCAGCGCCTCGCCGTGCCTTTCGGCAAGGCCGGCATCAGCGATCAGCGCCTCCTGGCTCTCGACAAAGTACGCTACGTTGGAGATGAAGTGGCCGCAGTGGCGGCCGAAACTGAGCAGATCGCCGAAGATGCCCTTGAGCTGATCGAGGTTGATTATGAGTTGCTTCCCGTGCTGACCGATCCTGAGGAGGCGATGAA
>JAMDCE010000499.1:631-26137 GCA_023489135.1 Chloroflexota bacterium | reverse complement strand
GTTTATCTCTGCGTCCTCTGCGCCTCCGCGGTGAAACTCGGCCTGCTCATAACTGGAAATTGGCCAAGTTAAGCAACTAAGGGATTCAATCTATGAACAGACTTTCTCTTCTCGCCGTTTTTGCGTATCCTGACGATTAATCTTTCGGAACAGGCGGCACGCTGGCCAGGTATGCCGCCGAGGGGGTTTCGGTGGCGCTGGTGTGTGCCACGAGAGGGGAGGTTGGGGAAATATATGAGCCTTCCCTGGCCACTCGGGAGACTCTGGCACAGGTCCGAGAAAACGAGCTGCGTTGCGCCCTGGGAACACTGGGTGTTTCCACGCTCAAGTTCCTCGACTACATCGACGGGCAGCTGGCGGCGGTGGATTTCGAGGAGGCGCAGGCCAAAGTGGTGAGGGCGATTCGGGAGCTTCGCCCCGACGTTATCTTCACCTTTGGTCCGGACGGAGTCTACGGACTGCCGGATCACGTGGCCATCAGCCACCTGACCACCGCGGCCTTAGATTCGGCCGCCGATCCTACCAGGTTTGCCGACCAGATTGCCGCCGGGCTGCAGCCTTATCAGGCCAAGAAGCTGTACTATCGAGCCGTATCCCAACAGCAGTTCCAGCGGCCTTAACTTCCAGCCGTAGCCGTCGATAATTATCCATGTGGAAGCTCTAAGTTATTCCGGCCTGAGTCACAAAACGAAAGCGCGCGAGCGATGGATCCGCTGGTGGACGCGCCTTCGGCACGACCCGTTTGCGAGGTCCTTTTCCGTCTCCGAGCTGTGGGCCACGGCTGGGGCGCAGGCGAGGGGTTGGCTTTCGGTGAAGAGCCTCCTCTGGCAATTCGCGGTGGGAAGTCTCGTCGTCACCATCATCATCGGCGTTGCTCTGGGCTGGGTCTTGGGAGAAGTCATTCAACGGCACGCCATCGCCGAGCTGATGGAAGAGGCTCGCGCCAACGCCGGCCAGAAGATTCTGACCCTCCTCTCGCCCGAAGATCTCAGAGGGCCAATGTCCGCCGAGCGCTATGCCCAGTTCCAGCAGTTCATCGATAGTAGCGTGATATCGTACCAGACGGCCCGCGTAAAGGTCTGGAATTCCCGAGGCGTGGTGATCTACTCCGACGAGCCGTCGCAGGTCGGGCATACATTTCCGATAGAAGACCACCTGGCGGCTGCTCTGGCAGGCGGCTTGGCGGGTGAGCTGTCGGAGCTGCAAGCCGTGGAGAACGTGGCGGAGAGATCGTTTGGCAAGCTCCTGGAGGTTTACGTGCCTCTCCTCTTCCCGGGCTCCTCCGAGGTGGCCGGCGCCTTCGAGATCTACCAGTACTACGATCACACGGCCAGATTCATCGAACAGGCTCAACGGTACACTTACGGAGGGCTGGCGATTGGCCTGGCGCTCCTGTACCTCAGTCTCTTCGCCATAGTAAAGCGCGGGGCGGACACCATAGCGCAACAGCAGGTCGATCTGAAGCTGCGGGCGCTGGACCTGGAGAAAAGCTATGACGATACTCTGGATGCCCTTTGCGCCTCTTTGGACCTGCGAGATCGCGAAACCGAAGGGCATTCTCGCCGAGTGTCGCAGCTGACCGTCGCATTGGCTAAAGAAATGGGCGTGCCACAGGAGGAACTCAAGGCCATCGAATACGGAGCCCTGCTGCACGACATCGGCAAGATCGGGATATCGGACACCATTCTTCTGAAGCCGGGCTCCCTGAGCGACGACGAATGGCTGCAGATGCGCAGGCATTCCTACCTGGGCTACAAAATGCTCTCCCGCATCCAGTTCTTAAGCGGAGCGGCGGATATGGTGCACGCCCACCACGAGCGAAACGACGGGAAGGGCTATCCCTCCGGCCTGGCCGGGGAGGCTATTCCGCTCGGCGCCCGCATCTTCACGGTCGTCGACACTTACGACGCCATGACTTCGGATCGCCCCTACCGCAAGGCGTTGTCCCACGAGGAAGCCCTGGAAGAGATACGTCGCAACTCCGGCACCCAGTTCGACCCCAAGGTGGTCGAGGTCTTCTTGCGGATGGCGGATTAAGCATCTTGCCACCGCCTATTCAGTAGCAGGGGTTACGGGGTCGCAGCTTCTTTCCGCCGACCGCGCAAGTCCTCGCAGTAAATGCCCCTGGTGCTCCGCAAATCGATGCAATCAGGGTCGACCCAGCGTTTTGTCGTGCGGGCCGACATTGCGCAAGATTATGAGATCACTTTGCATCTCGAACGTCAGGCGTATGTTCAGGCCGGCTCGGGCTTCCCAGATTCCTTTCGTGCCCTTAATCTTTTTGACTCGTAGCCCGGAGTGATGCAGATCGGCTGCGAGCAATTGGAGCGCCCTATCAACACGCGCTGCAGCAGCATCGTCAAGAGAATTGTAAGCGCGCTGGAACCGGTCGGTATACTGCAGGCGCATTAAACCTTTTTCGCCCTGCCCTTGTGGAGGCTGGCAATTAGATCGTCAACATTCTCGAATTCGTGCACTCGCCCTTCGGCGATGTCTTCGCTCACCTGGCGCTCCGCATCTTGCCAGTCAACTGACCAGAAGTAAGCCTGGCTACTGTCTACTAGCTTCTTGGGCTTAAGGACAATCGCATCATCTACGACGTCGATTTCGATGTAATCGCCCTCCTCGATATTAAGTTTTCGGCGGACGTCCGCAGGGAGCGTCAATTGCCCATTACGGGTAACCTTGCTCAAAACCGGCGCCACATAACATACTCCGATTCTAGTAATTTAGCAACCTACTAGCATGGTACTCACGTTTGTCATCCGTGTCAAGGCGCATCAAGCCCTTGTGAACAAGAAGGGGACCCGCGACGGGGTCCCCTTCTTCTCTTTCCGAACAACCGATGCGCTTACTTCTTGGCGGCGGCCTCCTGGCGCTTGCGCTCCTGGATGGCTCGCCAGACTTTCTCGGGGTTGATGGGCATGTCGTAGACGCGAATGCCGATGGCGTCGTAGATGGCGTTGGCGTAGCAGCCCATGGTCGGCACCGTGGCGCCTTCGCCCACCTCTTTGACGCCCCAGGGCGAGGCCGGCTCGTCGGTGTGCACCAGACCGTTGACGACGTTCGGGACGTCCAGGGCGGTGGGAATGCGGTACTCGCCCAGGTTGGCGTTGATGGGCTTGCCGTTCTTGTCGAACACCACTTCCTCGTACATCGCTTCGCCCATGCCCATAAACAGGGCTCCGTGAACCTGGGCGTGGAGCAGCTGCGGGTTGATCACCGTGCCGCAGTCGTGCACATCGTAGACCTTGGTAACCATGACCTGGCCGGTGTCCTCGTCCACGTCGACCTCACTGATCTGAGCGGCGAAGGAGTAGGCCGGCGACGTGCCCACGGCGGCTCCCTTGTAGGTTCCACCCAGCTTGGGAGGCGTATAGGCGCCACTACCCACCAGCGGTCCCTTGCGAATGAAGTACTCGTTGGCCACCTGGCCGAAATCGATCTTCTTGTCGGGGCTGCCCTTCACCGAGATCGTCCGCCGGCGGATGGAAAGGTCTTCCACCCTGGCCTCCAGCATCTCGGCAGCCAGCTCCAGGACCTTCTGCTTAACCTCTTCACCAGCCTGCTTGACTGCCGCGCCGGACATCAGGGTCTGGCGGCTGGCGTAGGCTCCGAAGTCGTGAGGCGTGGTCTCGGTATCGGCCGTTACCAGCTGGATATCCTCGTAGTTTATGCCCATAGCCTCGGCGGCCATCTGGGAGAGGACAGTATCCGACCCCTGGCCGATGTCGACGGAACCGGAGTAGAGGGTGGCGATGTCGCCCTGCTCCGAGACCTTGATGACGGCGGCGGCGTGAGGCAGCCGGGTGCGATAGATGGCATAACCGTTTCCGGAGATGAAGGTGCCGCAACCGATGCCGATCCCCTTGCCCGTCGGCAGCTTGCCCCTCTTCTCCTCCCAGCCGGAGAGCTGGCGGGCCTTGTCGATAGCATCCGCCAGTCCGCAGGAGTTGACCTTGAAGTCGTTGAGCGTGGTGGTACCGGAATGGCGGGCGTTGCGCAGGCGGAGCTCGATGGGATCCATGCCCAGGTCCGTGGCGATCATGTCCAGCTGACTCTCGAGGGCGTAGCGCGGCTGGGGTGCGCCGTGGCCGCGCTGGGCGCCGCACGACGGCAGGTTGGTGTGCACGCGGAAGCAATCGAAGCGGAAGTTGTCGAACTCGTAGAGCAGCGGGAGCAGCGCACCGGTGTAGTAAGCCGTGGCGATGCCCAGGGCGGTATACGCGCCACCGTCGACGACGAAATTGGCGTGCACGCCCAGGATCTTGCCTTCCTTGGTAACGCCGGTGGTCAGCTCCATGAAGCAGGCGTGGCGGCCGCGGTTGTGCGTGAACACGTTGAAGCGGTCGAAGACGATCTTCACCGGCCTACCGGTCTTCATGGCCAGGGCCGCGCCCACGAACTCGGCCGGTCCGGGCTCCAGCTTGCCGCCGAAGCCCCCGCCGACGAAGGTCTTGAGCACGCGCACGTCGCCCATCTTCATGCCGAAGGTTCGGGCGAGACCGTACTGCATGTAGTGCGGAGACTGGGAGCTGGAATAGACGGTCAGCTTGCCGTTCTCAAACTGGCTGATGGCGGCGTGGGGCTCCATGGCGGCGTGGTTGGCGCGCTGTCCGCGGAAGACGTCCTTCCTGACGAGGTAGGCGTCCTTGAAAGCCTCGTCGACGTCGCCGAAGTTCTGATGAATCTCGACGCTGATGTTTCGCGGATACTTCTCGTGGACCAGGGCCTGGTCCTCGTCCATAGCGTGCAGAGGATCGAGCACCGGAGGCAGAACCTCCCACTCCACTTCGATAAGACCGACCGCTTTGGCGGCGGTCTCTTCGTCGATGGCGGCGACGGCGGCCACCTTGTCGCCCACGAAACGAGCCTTGTCCTTGCAGAGCACCTGCTCGTCGTAGCGCGCGGGAGAGAGTCCGTAGTACACGTCCGGCACGTCCTTGCCGGAAATAACGGCCTTTACCCCGGGAAGGGCCTCGGCCTTGGAGGTGTCGATGCTCACTATTCTGGCGTGGGCATAAGGGCTCCAGAGTATCTTGCCATAGAGCATACCGGGGAACTTGAGGTCGCCGGTATACTTCGCGCGGCCGGTGGCCTTGACGCGGGCGTCTTTCTTGGGCACGGCCTTGCCTATGACGTCGAATTCCGGATAAAGTCCAGTATCTTCACTCATAGTTTACCTTCCTTGAACCATCTTCATTAGCGTGCCGGTCACAACCTTCCCTTCGGTTAGGATATCTTAGCCGTTTGCCTCGGCGGCAGCGAGGACAGCCTCGACTATCTTGACGTAACCGGTGCAGCGGCAGAGGTTGCCGGCTATGGCTTCGCGAACCTCCTGCTCGGTCGGATGTGGATTGCGGGTTAGCAGCGCCTTGGCCGATAGGATCATTCCGGGCGTGCAATAGCCACACTGGATAGCCCCGTGGCTGATAAACTCCTCCTGTACCCTGTCGAGCACGCCGTTCTGCTCCAGGCCTTCGATGGTGACCACCTCGCGCCCATCGGCTTCGAGGGCCAGGACGATGCAGGAGTTCACCGGCTTCCCATCCAGCAGGACGGTGCAAGAACCGCAGTCGCCGAGCTCACAGCCCTTCTTGGTGCCGGTGTAATCGAATTCTTCTCTTAGGAGGTCGAGTAGAGTTGTGTTGGCTTTCACCAACGCGGTATGCTCATCACCGTTGATAGTTAAAGTCACAACGTGACGCTTGGTCGATTTTGCCGTGGTTACCACTGTTGCTCCTCCTGCACCTTTTATACGTGGCCCTTGTCAATAGCCGCCCTCAGGCTGCGGCGGGTCAGGACTTCCACCAGATTCCGGCGATACTCGGCGCTGCCGCGAATGTCGTTGATGGGCTTGGATTCCTCGGCGGCAACCTTTCCGGCCTGGTCGATCAGTTCCTGACTTATCTTCTGGCCCCGGAGCACCGACTCGGCTTCCCGCGCCCGCAGCGGGACGGGAGCGACGGCGCCCAGAACTATCCTGACATCGTTCATCACATCGCCGCCGACGGCCACGCTGGTGGCGACGCCCGCCACGGCCAGGGCACCGGCCTTGCGCAGGCCGAACTTGATGTAGTTGCTGCCGGTAGCCGGCTGATCCGGGATGATGATCTCGGTCACGATCTCGTCCCCTTCCAGGACAACCTTGCCGGGGCCGAGGAAGAAGTCTTCCAGCGGGATGGTCCGCTCGCGGCCCCGGCCTACGATGCGCACCCTGGCATCGAGGGCGACGAGGATCGGGGGCATGTCGGCGGACGGCACGGCGTTGACGAGGTTTCCGCCGATGGTGCCGAGGTTGCGCACCTGATAGGCGGCCATCGAGTGGGCGGCTTCGCAGACGGAGAGGTACCTCTCCTGAAGAACCTGGCTGTCCATTACCTCGTTGTGGGTGGACCGGGCTCCGATGACGACCCCGCGGCCCGCCTCGTAGCGGATGCCCTTGAGCTCGTCGCAGTTCTTGAGACTGACGAGGAACTCCGGCTTCATCAGGCCGTTCTTCATTTTGACCAACAGGTCACTGCCGCCGGCGAGGACTTTCGCTCGGCTGCCGTACTCGGCGAGCATCGAGCAAGCTTCCTGAAGGCTCTCTGGGACACGATACTCGAATTCAGGAACAAGCATACACGACCTCCTTTATTAGTTGGACTCTGCATATCGACAATTACGGTGCTTAACCCTGTTCCGCGGTCATGGGCAAGTGATTGGCCCCCAACCGGCGCGAGATCTCGGAGGCGGCCAGACGAGTCTGTTCGATAAAGAATAGGGTTTGCTCGGCGGGCATCTTGGAGGCGAAGCCGACGACGGTGATGGCCGCGACCACGGATTGCCCGGCCTCCAGGATGGGGGCCGAGACGGCCCGAGCGCCTTCGATGTACTCCTCCTCGTCGGTGGCGTAGCCCAGCTGCCTGGCCCTGGCGATCTCGCGCTTGTAATCGGCAACGCTCGTGATCGAGTTCTTGGCGAAGGATGGCAGACCCTTCTCACCGAACAAGCGATCGACGTCCTCCTCCGTGAGGAGAACCTTGCCGAACGACCCGGCGCAGGCCGGGATTCGCCGCCCGACGGGGGTAGTAATCTTGATATCTTCGGGCGACTCCTCGCGATCGACGATCAAGACCTTGTCCCCCTCCATAACCCCCAGGATGGCGGTCTGTCCGGTGGCGGCGACCAGGCTTCTGAGAAAAGGTCGGGCCACTGCCCGCAGGTTAACGCCGTCCATCATCAAGGTTCCCAGCCCGAGAATGGCGTGGCCCAGCCGGTACTTCTTCGACGACTCCGTGCGCTGCAGAAACTGGTGATGGCAGAGGGTAAGCACTATCTTGTGGACGGTGCTCTTGTTGATATCCAGGCTTCTGCTCAGCTCGGAGACCCCCAACTGGTCCTGAGCGGACTTGAAAGCCTTCAGGATGCGCACGGTTCGATCGACCGAAGGGACCAGGTCTGACTTCGACGTTTCCAATTCCAATGGCTACCGTTCGTGTTCTGAGCTCTTGTGCTCGCTGCTGTTCTCTAGGGGAAACAGGGTTTCCTACCCCTTACGGGCATAATACTCCCTGTGGGGCGACCTGTCAAGCCTTTTGAGAGACAAAATTTCGTTGGAGGCGCGGAGTTAACCACGAAGGCACAAAGGGCACAAAGGACGGGAAGGGGTTAGCCGTTGACGAGACGTTTGATGCCATGGCGCAGAACCGGGACACTGAAGTTGATGAGCAGGCCAAGCCATAACCCTTTGAGGCGAAGATAGGTTAGTAGCTGCGCGTCGTGGATGGCCTCCAGCTTTTCGACGGTTTTCAGCTCGACTATGACTAGGTCTGCGACGAGTAGATCTAATCGGTAGGCACAATCGACCAACGTCCCCTTGTATTCGACAGGCAGGGGCACTTGACGTTGAAATGGTACATCTCGGAGCGTCAACTCGCGGGTGAGACATTCCTCGTAGGCGGATTCGAGGAGCCCAGGGCCCAGGAGTCGATGAACTTCGATTGCGGCGCCGATTACCTGGCTGGACAGAAAATCTGACCTTGCCTTCGTGTCCTTTGTGTCTTTGTGGTTAGCCATCTCTGTCATTTCCAGCAAGTCTCCAGCGTGTCCTGCAGCTGTAAGATATAGTAACGCGGCGCCTGGCGTCAAGGTTGCGGTGATGCCAAGAAAAATTGGCTTTGTTCGGCGGATGTGCCGGTTTTCAGCGATTGCACGGAAGGGTCGATGAACGATTTGGTGGGAAAACCGTAGTTGTGGCAGCGGGATGACGCCGATAGGGATGATTGCTGCAGCCACTCGATCACAAAAGTAGACCGAGGACTGATAGGCGCGACCCCTGAATCGGCTTTGTTTGCCGAAAACGGGTTGGGAGCGCCGGATCCGGACCGGATTGGCTTCGTTTGGCAGATAGAAAGGATGTATCGTGATGGAGATACTGGGCTGCCGCCTATATATAATTGATTTGTCGCGCCCAAAAACAACGTTTGGGGGCAGATATTTGGCGAGGGAAAGTCTGTCCATCATCGGGCGCCTGCAAGGTGGTTGGAAGATTGAGCGCACGCCTTATCCGGGTTCAAGTAGTCCCCAACGCCCTGCGCTCGTGCTTCTGTGAAGCTCATAACTCTATCGTGAAACGGTGAAACTCGTTTCGCTGATCTGCATAATCAGCCTTCTGTCGGGGAACCTCTGGACCTGGGTGTATTCGAACTCGATCGAGTCGATGAGCTCTTCTATTCGTTTCCTGCCCAGGGGCTCACTGCAACAGAAGCTGATTCGACCGAGGTTCTTCAGAGCCCGATGTGTTCCTTTGGGCATTCGGCGGATGAGCTTCTTGAAGTCTCTGTCCCAGGTGATTATCACCGCGCCCATCACGTTGCCGCCCACGGCCACGACCTCGTCGGGGCTTCCACTCGCGAATTTGTCACGGACAAATTCCACTTGGTGGCCTCTATTGCGGAGAAAATGAGCTATCGGGTCAGGAACGCACTCATCAATTAGGAACAACATGCTGAGGTGTTGTTCCTAACCGGCTCGTCTTCGTTGGCGCGGTTTCTGGCGTTCCGCCTTATTTTCTGAGGCTATGGCTAAGACTGTTTCGTGGGCTAGCGCAGCACGCACGTCGTCAGGGGTAAGGCGAGGGTACTGCTGGATGATGTCATCGATGCTGTAACCAGCCCGGTAGAAATTCCAGATGGCCGACGTGGGGATGCGCGTGCCGGCCACAACGTAGGCATTGTGCAGAACGTAACGGTTGCGGGTTATCTGTCCAACATCCTCTGCACGCCGCTCGCGCAGTTGAGAAAGCGCCTCCCGCGTCTCGCCGGCAATCCGCTCCATCTCAATGTGCATAGCGGTTTGTTCCGGCAGCGCTCCAACTCTACGCACCCGGTCGTGCGGATCGTCGAAGAATATCTTGCCCCCACCGACGTAAAAAGTCAGGCTTGCCCACGGGCTTTCGTAGTGCTCCCTGAGCCAGGCTCCAACCTTGCGCAGCTCCTGCAAAGACACGTGGTGCTTATTGCGCAACAGGGCCAGTGTTCGGAGACCGACCACATCTCGAAAAGAGTAGACACGACTGAACGGCCGACGGCGGCTGTCGTCAACGTATTGCGGCGTGAAGAAGCCCTGGCGATCCCAGTACCGGATCTGGCTAATTGAGAGGCCCGTCAGGCGGCAAACCTGCTCGACACTGAAGGCCAGCATCTCGCTCATCGCGGTCTCCTCCCCTCTGCCGTTTTGATCTCAGTATAAACCACGGGATGACCTTGGTCAACTTGCGCTCCCAGCCCGAGAAAGCGCCGGCGCCTCGATGCCTAGCAATAATAGTATCCGGCTGGCAGCGTGTCAATCTTCGCTCCTCCGCTTACCCGGAAGCCGCTTGGAACATGAAGCCTACTCCCAGGTCTTGTTCTTGAAACCCAGACTGGTCGCGTTTTCGGAGATGGCGCGTTTGATCTGTTCGGAGACGCCTTCGGGGAAATCGGCGGTGATTTCCACGCTGACCTTGACCGTGGCCTGGGAGTCGCTGGCGAGGAGGCCGATGATCTCCTCGGCGATTTGGACGAGACGCATCTTGGCCGTCGCGGCATTCACGTCGGCGGTGCCGATGAAGGCGCGGGCCTTCGTCGCCCCAGGGCCTGCGGATGTGGGCGTTGTGCCCGGCGTCGTTTCGTTAACCGTGCCTGACGGCACACCCGGCTTTGTGGAGGTGTAGCCCTCGCCGGGGGCGGGCGCCTGGACCTGCGCCGCCTCGTATTGCTGCGCTGCTTCCGGCTCGATCAGCAGCAGCGTGTCGTCAAGCTGGACATTGGCATCGCCCAGCTTGAAGCCGTCGAACTTGCCTTCGTATTGCCCGTAGGCGGTGCCAAAGAAATCTCGCCCGGCCGCGCCCGCGACGATGGCTCTCTCCAGCACGGCGCGGTTCTTCAGTCGCGGGAGGTACAGGTAACGCAGGGTGTGCTCCCAAAATACCAGAGCGCCAATGGCCAGGCTGTCGCCCTTCCAGTAGAGCTCCTTCAGCTTGGTGCGCAGGTGGATGGGGGACCAGGTCGAGATGACCAGCTCGTTGTCCGAACACACGTGCTCGATCTCGCTGCCGAGCGACGAGCCGGCAACGTTGACCGGGAATGCCTCAACCGCCGCCTTGGAATCGGTGGGCGAGTATTGCACGGGGCAGAGGAGCCACTTGTAACACTCGCGCACCGCCCGAGGCAGCACTTCCTCGGCCGTCTGGAGCTCTTTTTCGGCCTGCTTCTTCTGGAGCTGGTCGATGTTCAAACGCGCGTTCTTAACGTCCTCCACGATAGAGTCCCAGGCCAGCGCCACCCGGACGCAGTCGCGCAGGCGCATCAGGGAGCCATGGTCGGCCGCCAGGAAGAGGAGCCGATTGCCGCGGTAACGGGGTTTGGCGCCGTTGTTGCGGACGAAATCCAGCACGGCGTCGAAAGCCAGGCGCGTCTCTTCACGGGAGTAGAATTGGTCGGGAGCCAGGAGAACAAGGCGCAGCGAGCTGTCGTCCGGCACGTCCGAGTGGGGCGTGAAGATGTGGACGCCGTCGAAGAGTGTGGCCCCGGCCGATAGTTTCTTAAGCACCTCGGCCAGTTTGGCGCGCACCTCGGTCTTGTCGTCGAAGCGCTTCTTACGCTCCTCCATCTCGCGGCGCAGGTTGGCGCGGGTGTCGAACCAGAACCGCGTCGCGTCCTGCGACTTGTCGCCAGAGTTGTTGAGGTAGTGCAATCGGTCGGCCAGGCGGTTGAGGGCATCCGAATAGGTGGAGGAGGGCTGCCCCGGCTGAAGGCAGCCGAGCAACACGCGGGCTCGATCCAAGCCCCGGATTCCGGGCCGGGTGGCCACCGAAGAAGGCGCGCTGCCGAGGAAGATGGTACGGGCTACCCGGCGGGCGGCGTTCATCGCGCCGAAGCGTGGCTCCTTGCTTTCCAATTCGGTCGTTTCGGCTTTGTCGCCATCGATGTCCTTTTCCAGCACCGGGTCCCAGCCGGCGGGAAGGTAGTAGATCAACTCGTTACGCGAGCTGCCGTCGTAAAGCGGCAGGCTGCCGGGCAGAATCATGAGGTCCTTGTTATCGTCCTTCCACAGGCGGTAGATAACCTTGGCCATCAGCTTGAGCACGCCGCGCGTGCGCTGAAACCCTTCGATTGTCGTCCAATCCTCATAGAGGCGGTCGAAGACCTCCGGGTGGATCGGATATGCCTGCATGAGACGGTCGTAATAGCGCGCCTCCTGAGTCTCACTGGGCAGCTTAGCCCCTTCGACGACGTAGGCGTCGGCAAAGGCGCGGCAGACCACCTCACGTGCCTTCTCGTCGCGCACCGGCTCAAACAAGCGCCGCCGCACGATTTCGAAAGCCTCTTCGGTGGCCACGGGTTTCCATAGAGCCTGAATCCGCGCGAAGTACGTTTCCAAAGACCGGAGCGCGGCTACGCCGCGCTGGCTCCCGGCTTCAGCCACCGATTCCGGCAACGAAGCCAGGAGAATGGCATTGGGCACGAGCTTACACGCTTCGGTGAGCGCCTGCACGAACGATAGATTGCTGTCGAAGCTCCCGCCGCTGAGGGGCTGGCCATCCGGGAACTGCCGGATGTAGGCCACCAGCTCGTCAATCAGCACCACGCACGGGGCATAGGTCTCAAGGAGCGTCTTGAGCACTTCCTTGCCGGGCGAGGTGCCAGTGGCGTCGGCCTCCTTGACGAGCGCGAAAGCTTCCTCGCCGCCGAGTTGCCAGGCGAGTTCACCCCATAGCGTGCGCACGCTTCGGTCGCCGTGCTTCCACGGCTGGCCAGGGGCGTGGGCGTTGCCGTCCAGGACGGCGACCCGAGCCCGCGGCACATCCATGAGCCCCGCTCTGTCGATCAAGGCCGGGACGCCGGCCAGATCGCCGAGCGCACACCGCCGCGTGGCGAGATGATACACCGCGAGCATAGTGTGCGTCTTGCCACCACCGAAGGCCGTCTGGAGTTGGACCACCGGCTCGCCGCCTTTGCCGTTCAGGCGCTGCGCCACCTGGATGAGCAGTATGCCCATGCCTTCGGTGATGAAGGTGCGGTCAAAGAACGCGACGGGATCCTGATACTCCCGCGTGGCCTGGCCGGTGCGGGCGGCGGTGATGTCGGCGGCAAATTCGGATTGCTGGAAAGTGCCTTCCAACACATCTGGATGGGGAACAGCAACTTCTCGCCATGGTTTGAGGTTCATAGCGAATCCTTTCTTGAGCGATTCACGCGAAGACGCGAAGACGCGAGGGAGGTATGGTTGTTGACGACCGGTGCGGCGTCATTCGGCGCTTCCAACGGGAAGCGACCTCTTCTCTTCAAAGTCTCGGGCGCATTAAGGGACTTCACGTGGCACTCCAGGGCACAGCCCTCATATTGTTGAGCTCAATAACTCGCGGATGGGCGTCGATAGGTTTCAGCATCTGCTTGAGCTTCTGCTGGACATCGGCGGGGTGGTAGGCACGAGGGAATAGCTTGCTACCGGTGGCCGGCTGCTCCAAGTGAAGCACGACTCGGAGACTGGTCACCCGTAACGCCAGGGCGGCGTATGACTGTTCAGGATGGGCCGGATCCACCTTGGCAGCGAAGAGGCCGGCCAGCGTATCCCGGACCTTGAGCGCCACCTCATCCCAAAGCGAAAGCTGGTCGTCCTTGGTGCGGCGAAACCGCCGGTAATCCTTCAGCTCGATCAACCATAGGGTTCGACCTAGCGGATCGTGAGCGAGAAAATCGACGGCCTTGTTGCCACCACAGCTACCAGCAAAGCGATTCCGATAGAATTCCCAATCATCGTATTTTGTGACTTTCCAGCTATCAGGGAACGTGCAAGCGAGGTTTCCTTCGTTAAGTGTTGACACTCTAAACTCTCCGTCCCAGCAGCTAGTCTGCGATCAGCTTGTTCTCCGTGTCGATGTAGCGCTCAGACTGCGCCAACTCTTCGTCGAGGGCACTGATGTCGCCTATGTCGTCCATAGTGTTGCCCTGCGTGACCTCGACCCCGCCTTCCTTCAAATGCAATCCGAAGAAACGGTTATCCAATTCTTCAACTTTGAAAAGTGTTCTTTGCTCTTTCGTCGCCATCCTCCGCAACAGGGAGCGTTGTAGGATGTGTAGCTCGCGCAACAAAAACAGGCTGTGGGTGGCGATGAAAACCTGGATGCCGCTCTGGCTCACATCGACAATGGTGCGGGCAACCAGTTTCACCAGCTTCGGGTTCAGATTCGCGTCGGGCTCATCCCAAAAGAGGTATCCTTTGTCGAGGAGCGAGCCGGTCGCGATCAGGCGAGCGATCATAGCTAGCTTCCTGAGCCCCTCCGCTACCAGGTGCATCTCGATCCGCCCCATTTTTGTATGCAGGTAAAAGCGACCGCCTTCGTCCAGCTCGACCGAGCCCTCCATTGCCTGTTCGAGCGGCTTGAGAAGCTCACGGATCTTCTTTTCACGAGCGCCTCGGGCTAAAGGCGCCCCGAGCAGGATGGCCGTGTCTCTCCACGTTTCCTCGAACTGAAGATGCGTCGTCTCGTATAGCGAAACAAAACCGGGATAGATCGTGAGCAATTCTCGAGTGGGCAGGTAGATCGGCACCTCGTCAATCCATGCCGAAGGTGTCCGGTCAATAGTCACCTCACTCTTGCTCGTGGTGTTAAAAGAAAAGGCGAGATCAAACTTCCTCTGGTCAAAATTGCACTCGACTTCGCTTCTGTTCCGGCCGGGCTTGCGCTGGACCAGACGTCCGATGGTGTCGGGCTTGAACACGTTACGCAGCTTAGTGGCAACCGCCGTTTGCAGATAGGCTTTGGTAGGACTATCACTTCCCGAGTCTTTCGCCCCACCGGCGCTGACCGCAAGCACGCAGTAGGCCGCTTTCAAGACGTGGGTCTTGCCGAGGCCATTTTCTCCGACGATGACGTTGAGATTCTTGCCAAAGTCGAACCGGGCGTCAGGGAAGACCGTGAAGTTCGTTAAGTGCAGGGATCTCAGCATAGGTGGTCTCCAAACTACTCAAACAGATTCAATTGCGCCGCCTCAGTCGTGCCGGCGGCCGATTCGATGCCGGACCAGCCCGTGATAAGCTCATTGTAAGCGCGGGCGTCTTCTGCCCACCCCTGGCGCTCAGACAAGGTGTAGAGCCGATAGGCAAGCTGTCGGGTCGCTTCGCCCGTGCCTTGCACAGCGGCGAGCAGATGCCCCGCACCGGATTCGCCCTCCCGCTTAAGGGCTCGGACGAGATGGTGCAGGGTTTCCCAGACCGGGTTTCTCGTGTCCGTTTTCGGGTCCCAGTTGGGGGAGTATTCGGTCCATTTGCGCAGGCGCACGATGCCGCCGCCGGATTCGACCACTCCGGCGTCGCGCATGCCGTCCACGCTGGTGCCTTTGGCGCGCGAGAGCGTGTCGGCGTCGCCGTAGCGGCCCGCCGTCCACCCATGCTGCTCGAACCAGTGCAAGCAGAACTGGGTGTCGGCATCGAAATCGTCTTCGGCGAGGAATCGGTTGATCATCTGGAGGGCAGTGCGGACGCTCATAGGAGTTCCGTCGGCCTCCAGCACGGCGGCGAACTTGGAGAAGACCGCCATGCCCGGCCCTATGATGGCCTGCGAGAGGTCCACCGGCGCGACGGGGGATATGGTCTCACGCGAAGCCGCGAAGTCGCGAAGAGAATTTCCCTGTTTGCCGTTGCGTTTCGCGTTCTTCGCGTCTTCGCGTGAGGAATCATCGGAGAATGTGCCGCGGGTCATATTATCGAGGGCTTCGGGCAGCACGGCGTTCAGCTCGCGTAGAAACTCGCGGCGCGAAACGGTCGGTGCATCGTAGGGGCGCTTGCGGCAGACAAGGACGATACTGGAGGCGAGGGCATTGGTGCCTTTTGCGATGATGCGTCCGGCCCCCTCTGTCCGCACCGGCCACGTTCCCGTGAGTTGAAGACCCGCTCGATTGACCGCTTCGAGAAAAGTCTCCCATCCGGGGGAAGACGTCCCTGAATCTGTTTCTGTGTCGGACTGCTTGAAAGCATAATAAATCGTGATGGGAATCGCTGGATGAGCTTGTTCAGCGAGGCAGCGCATTGCCTCTGTCATTCCATTCAAGAAAAACGCCTCGGCCTTTTCCTTGCTCCCGTGACGGTAAGGCGTCGCGACCAATTCCTCCGCTTTCGGGACGGACATCGTAGCGAAGAGTCCAGGAAAGACTGAACGTAAAGCAGGGCGGAGCCAAACATAGAAAAAATCAGATAGGTCAGCATAACTGATGTTATCGTAGTAAGGTGGGTCAGTCGAAACTAGCTTAGCGCGGCTAATTTCTTGGCCACAAGCGTTCACTTGGGTTGCTACCGCCCGCGTATTTGCGGGAAAAGCAGTGATCGACATCGCGCCCTTGTCCAAGGCAGTTCCCAGACTACCACCCGCATCAGCGAAGGGATTGGCTTCCGCAAAATCCCAGGTCATCGGAATCGCCTGACGAGCAAACGTCTCTCGAAAAGCGCCCCGGTCATTCATCCAAGTTGCAATGGAGGAGCCGATGTTAGCAACTTTGGAAATAGCGAACGCCAGATATACGCTCACCGCCTCGGCATAGGCAGTCACACCATCGCCGCCGTCTTCGAGGCCCTTGCCATCGTCTGGTATTCTAGCGGCCAGGGCGTCTTTCCGTATATTCTCGCTCGCCTCTGCCACTAGGTCGCTGAATGTCGTTAACGAGACCAACTGGCGGGCGGTAAAGTAATCACCGAAGACTTTGAATCCATATATTCTTCCTTGAGCATTGGAGGCGAAAGTACCTCGGCAAGGGGTCTCGGGTTTCCAAGCAGGTTCTGCCCTGCGAGCGACGTCTTCCATTTCCATAGTCGGCGACAGGTAAACCCTGCCACGAGACCCTTCAGCTACGACAGCCATGAGTTGTGCTCCCATTCGCCTAGCATTCGCCTCGTCATCAATGTAAGCATAGCCTATCGGTGTTCCCGACAACAGGCACACGAAGGAACCCCGCGCGAGCTTCGTTCCGTTTGTCGCATCCGACGGTGGCGTACCCATTCTCACGGTGAAGTGATATCGATCGCCCACCACGACTGGCTGCACGTAGGCCTCTTTGCCCGCTTTACTCAATAGGATGAAGGTGGAGGCCAGCGGCACGTCCACGTGCGAGAAGGCAGGGTTGGGGCTTTTCACGGTGCGGGCCCAGAGCCAGGCGATGACGGTGAGTTTCTGACCGACGAGCGGTTTCAGGTCGGGCCGTTCGCGAGCCATCTCGGCCGTGATTTCGATGGGCGGGTAGAGGTGGCCGATGCGCTTCTGGGCCTCGGCCCGCATCCAGGCGCCGTAGAAACGAACGTCCTCGGCCAGCCCGGTCGCCCCAGGCCAAGACTCACGCGAAGACGCGAAGGCGCGAAGAAAATCCCCTTGTTTGACTTCACCCCTCGCGTTCTTCGCGTCTTCGCGTGAGACCAAACTAACCGGTGCGCGTCCAGCGAACCTGGGCGGAATCTCGATCATAGCCTTGTTGATGAGCACTGCTACCGGGTTTAGGTCCGAAGCGTAGGCTTCCAATCCCAAGCGCTGCGCCTCCAGCGGAATCGCTCCGCCGCCGGCAAAAGGGTCGTGCAGTGCGGGTAGTTTCTCCGGATTGAAAAGCTTGGCGGCCTGGGGGTGGTCTTTGTTCAGCTCGCACACCTCGCGCCAGGAGCGCCGAATCTCGGCGCGGGCACGCTCCAACACTTCTTCGTTGGTCGTGTTTTCCCATTGCACAAGGTCTTCGATGATCTCGAAAAGCCGTTTGCGGCTGGCAGCCCAGGAAGCCTTCAGATTCCCGGGAGGAACCTGGCCGGGGTTCTCCATTTCCCACTTCCAAGAGGGATCATTGACCAACTGGGCGAAGATGACGGCTCGCGCCGCAGCCAACGGTCGTCGCGCCCACCAGAGGTGCAGGGTGCTGGGATGCCCGTGGCGGATAGATTTCTCTCGCGCCGCGGCGGCGTTGATGGCATCGAGCGGCAGGGCCACTTCGATTAGCTTCTTGGGCGATTTGACCTGCATCAGTGTTTCCTTTTTTGGAAAAGAGCTGGGGTTTCGAGAAAAATCTTCAAATGAGTTGTCTCGATAATCTACTTGGTTCCCAAGTAATCTGCGATACCTATACTTTTCCTCCTGCTTCGCTTGCTCCGGCTTGCGCTGATGGCCATTCAAAGCCACTGTTGCGACGGCGCGAAGCAGGTTCAAATCAAACAACAATCAAACAAAAACTGCATCAAACTCGTTGATATTCAATACCATTCGTGCTATCTATCATCGCGGCTGTCATTGTCAGTCAAATAACGATCAAACAAAACGGATCGGCTCTCCATCATGCCCACCACGGCAGGTATTTCTTGGCCTTCTTCCCGACCGAGTCATCGTAGACCTTAATACGGCCGGCAGTCAACGCCTCCTTGATGATTCTTGAGGCCATAGCACTGTTTCTCGCTTCTATGCCGAAACGCTCGCGCAACGTCGTGTTGGTCATAAAGTCACTCTGGACGTGCCTGAGGCAGGCGTGTAGATAACAGGCTCGAATGCGGTCTTCTTTGTCCATCTCCCTAAATTCGCGATGAGCGAACAACACCGCGCGGGTGTGCTGGTCAGTGGTTTCAAAGATCGGGGCGGGAAGTTGGTAGAATTCTGTCTCAAAGACAACCTTATCTATTCCGCTTCCCCGCTCTTCGCAAACCCCCACTCGTCGCATAAAGGAAGCTAATGCTTCGTTTCGTGATTTTGGAGGGCTGTCCAGAAATCGGTCAGTGTTAACCAAAGGCAAGCCAGGATTGGTGATCTCTATGCGATTGGGGAAAAGCTCGATCATTGGGCTCGTGCCGGTTGCTCGGAAGTCCTGGTGGATGATGGCATTGGCCACCAGCTCCCGGATAGCCAATTCGGGAAACATTGGCACGCTGCGGCGCAAGGCTTGGCCTATTACCTCGTTCTCTGGCAAGAATCCCACGATGAAACCAATCAACCCTTCGAAACCGCCGGCGTAACCCTTCGTGCCTTCCTGTTCGCGGATGGTCTTTACCCTACTTTCACCCTTGTAGAGGATCACGCGCACGCCTTTGCGCTTCAAGGTACGGAAATCCGCTAGTCTTTTCGCGAACAACACGGCACCAAGATTCAGAATGTTCCATTTGCCACCTCTTGCCGGGGAAATCAATTCATCCGCCTGCAATCTCGCCAGAATGCCATCCCGCGATTCTGGGAGGGGCACTTTCAAGAGGTCGAAGTAGGCGGGATAGTCCAACAGCTTGAGAACGTCATCGACCGGCACGCTTTCGGCGGCAATTTGCCTCTCAAAGGGAGTGGTGTCAAAAATACGCCAGAGACCACGCTCTTTTTCGGGATAATCTCTGAGCTTTTTCTTGTAGGAGCCCACGCGGATGAATTCGGTACCCTTGAATTGAACCGGCTGGTGGCTTGCGGCTTGGATCTCAAGAAGAACGACTGGGTTGCCATCAATCGGAACTTCATAGAAACGGAAATCGATCCTGGGAGTTAACAACCTCAACAGCCAGTTCTCAAGCTCCTCATTCCCTACTTTGCTCGCGGCTGGACGAAACTCGGTTCCTAGAGCCTCGTGCGACTGGTCTTCCAAACCCCACACTATGTAGGCGTTCGCCTGCCCCAATAACGCCGCGGAATTCGAGAGGGCAGAAAGGTACTCGCCGATTTCATCCGGATCAGCATCGTTGAGCTTAAACTCCACCCATTCCTGCTCTTTCGGGAGGATACGGAGCTCGTGAACAAGCTCTGCGATGTATTCGAGTGGGTGGTCAACGGTCATTTTTACCTCCTCTTTCTTCAGCGGTGGTTGAGGAGGGGTCTGCGCAAAGGGTCGAACGTCGAAGCAGCGAGGCCAGTTCGTAGTTAACAGATGAGACACCCCAGCCGGGTTCGGTTTCGAAAGGATTCATCAGGTAGTAGGGGCCGTCGATGGCGTCATTGTCGCCTACCAGCACTATGGCGAGAATGAATTTGTCAGACTGGTTCAACGCGTAGAGCATTTCGTTGCGGGTGATGGTAACCGTGCTGGCGCCGCGTACGCGGCCCTTGACCTCGATATGGCGGGCATCAGGCTGCTTGCCGTCCGCAGCGGGCGGGTAGGAGGTAATATCCCAGCCGCATTTTTGGGCCGATACGTCCATCACCTGGCAGCCGCGGGATTCCTCGACCCGGCGCACGGCGTCCATGGCCAGGCGCTCGATGCGGGCCCGGGCGGCGGCATCGGCGGAAAAGAGAGAGCCGTCTTCGTCGACCGGCTCCCCGCGCAGGCGGCGGAGCAGTCCGGCAGGAACGACCAAGGCACCACCGAGGGCCACGGGCGTGGCCGAGGTGACGTGGCGCATGGCCAGCAGTTCCTTCTTCCGGTTTTCCAAACGGCCTTCCAGATCGGCGACGGTGCGGCGGGCATTTTCGAGATTGAGGCGCACGTCCCTGCCGGCTTCCTGGTCTTCCCGAAGACTGAGCCAACGGTCAGACCAGAAGTCGATTTCCTTGGTGAGCCGTTCGTGGACGGCGGCGAGGGTCTTGTCGACTTGGGCGACGCGGCGGGAGGCGACCTCCTGAAAGTGCTCGGGCACGAGTGTAGCGGCAGCCAGGGCGAGGGCGCGCTGCTCCTGGTCAGCACAAATCCAGGGCGCGGTCAAGACATCCTTGAGCAGCGCGCGGTCGGCGGGTGCGAGGGGGTGGAGGTCGAGGTGCGGCGCCCAACCGGCGAAGGTGGAGGAGCCATCGGGTGCGACGCGGACGAATTGGAGCCGCTTGGAGAGCACCTGGCCGTCGCCGGACTTGATCTCGTGGGTCAAAAGGAAGAGTAGATGCGGCTCCTCGCCGTCGTCGGTCGGGTCCAAGAGCATCGTGCCCTGCCGGAGGAGGTTGCCGTGCTGTTCCAAGAGCAGGTCGCTCACGGCGAGCATGAGCGGGTGGCCGGGATGGAGCATGACGGCGAAGGGAGCGCCGGGCTTGTCGAGCGGGCGGACGGCTTCGCGAGTGAAGCAAACGCGCTCGTAGCGTTTGAGCACGGGGGCCAGATCGCGGCGGTTGCGGCCGGTGATGAGGCGGTCGCGCTCGCGGATGGCGGCCGGGACGTGGGTGATCTCGAAGCGCCCGGCCTCGCGCGGATAAATGGATCCTCCCAGCGCCGCGAAGGCTTTCATGAAGAAAGAACGGACGAAATAGGGCTGGAGCCGGCGGGCCTCGGCCTTTTCCATCTCTTCCCTCACCGCAAAGAGTCGCTCAGCGCTCATGGCCTCCTGAGCGAGGGCATTGCGGTCGAGAATGGCGCGGAGGTGATCGCGATCGAGGGCGTTCTCGATGCGCTGGCCGAGGCGGGCGCGAACCTCGGGCTGGTCGCCGTAGCGGATGGCCTGGAGGAGCAAGTCCTTGAGGCTGATGTCCTCGAAGACCTCGCCGAGGATGTCGAAGACGCGACCCTTGAGCGCCTCGGACTCGACTTCGAGCTTCTTGAGCAGCCGGTGGTAGACCTCGCCCTCGCGGGTCTCCTTGGCGACGAGGTTCCAGAGGTGACAGACCTCCTGCTGGCCGATGCGGTGGATGCGGCCAAACCGCTGTTCCAGGCGATTCGGGTTCCACGGCAGGTCGTAATTGACCATCAGGTTGGCGTTCTGGAGGTTCACGCCTTCGCCGGCGGCGTCGGTGGCGACCAGGATGCGGACGTCCGGGTCGGAGCGGAACAGTGCCTGCAGGCGGCGGCGCTCATCGCGGTGGGTGCCGCCGTGGATGGTGACGATGGCATCGGCGTTGCCCAGAACGCCGGCGATCTTCAGGTGCAGGTAGTTCAGGGTGTCGCGGTGCTCGGAGAAGATGATGAGCTTGCGCTGGCGGCCGTCGGCATCGCGCATGGCCGGGTCGTTCTGCAGTATCCGGGAAAGCTCGTCCCATTTGCGGTCCTGCCCGGAGGCGACCACGGCTTTAGCCTGAAGCTCGAGCCTTCGGAGAATGACGATTTCCTGCTCCAACTCGGCGATGGTGCGGGCGGCGGTGGCCTGATCGACCAGGGTCTCTTCGAGGCCCTCCTGCTCCCCGGCGTCGAGGTCGTCGTCGTCCTCGGGGACATCGGCCAGGGTCTGGGCGAGGACTTGCTGCCCGCGAGCGCCGAGCTTCTCCTCCCGGAGACGGCTTTCGAGGCGTTCTTTGCGGCGCCGGAGCGATTGGAAAATGGCCTCGGGGCTGGAAGCGAGGCGGCGCTGCAGGGCGGTGAGGGCGAAGCCGACGGAGCCTTTGCGGGGGCCGTCGAGATGGTCGGCCTTGCCCATTTCCGTCTGTACGTAATGCGTCACAGCCTCGTAAAGGGCTGCCTCGATATCGGAGAGCGTGTAGTTGACGGTGTAAGCGCGGCGCTCAGGGAAGAGGGGCGTGCCGTCGAACTTAACCAGCTCTTCTTTGACCATGCGACGCATGAGGTCGGAGGGGTCAACCTTGTGGACGCCATCGCGGAACTTACCATAGAATCGGTCGGAATCGAGCAGCGACAGGAGGAGCTGGAAGTCTTCCTCCTTGCCGTTGTGAGGCGTGGCCGTCATCAACAGGAGGTGCCGCGTGTGGCCGCCGACTCGCTCGGCGAAGTTGAAGCGCTTGGTGCGCACCATTTCCCGGCCATAAAAGTGGGCGGAGAGCTTGTGGGCCTCGTCGAACACCACCAGGTCCCAGCCGGCGAGGCAGAGCTTCTCCTGTGCGTCCTCGTTGCGGGACATCTGATCGAGCCGGACGATAAGGTGGTCGTGGTCCTCGAAGGGATTGCCGCTGGGCGAGGCAGCTTCGAGCTCCTTGGAAAAGATGCGGAACTCCAGTCCGAACTTCTCGTACAGCTCGTCGCGCCACTGTTCCACCAGGCTGCCGGGAGTGACGATGAGAACGCGGCGGGCATCGGCGCGCATGAGCAACTCGCGGATGTAGAGGCCGGCCATAATCGTCTTGCCCGCGCCGGGGTCGTCGGCCAGGACGAAGCGCAAGGGCTGGCGCGGCAGCATTGATTCGTAAACGGCGGTAATCTGGTGCGGGAGCGCGTCCACGTTGGACGTGTGGACGGCCATCATGGGATCGAAGAGAAAGGCGAGGTCGATGCGCTTGGCCTCGACCGCGAGCTGAAAGGCTTCGCCGTCTCCATCGAAGGCCCAGGGGCGCTCCTGGGTGGCGATGGCGATATTGGCCTCATCGACCCGTCCAAGAAGGCAATCCTTGAGGGCGCCATCGGGCGTCTTGTAGATGACCTGCACGGCGCCGGTGGCAATGGGCACCACGGCCACGACTGTGGCGACGGCCGAAGGCTCGAGACCGATCAGGGAGATCCCGGGGGACAGGTCTTCGAGGCGCATACTAGGTTCCTTTCAGGTGGTCAAATACCTCTTTACGGCCTGATACTGCGCCACCTTATTCTCGGACAATATAGCATTTCCATGAGGAAACGCAATGCTGAAAAACACGGTTGAACAACTCGGTATCAGCCTTCCTAGCTCTCCGAAGTTTGCCGGCGGAACCGGATGGCCCAGAAAAGTCAAGAATCTCTTGAGAAGCTTGCCGTGCAGCAAGACTGCGACCCTTGGAGAGCAATCACTTATCGTGTAACGCAAGAGCTCGCAGTCTCTCCGAGCGGGCTTTATCTTGGCACTACAACTCCCGGCGACGTCGGTCACCAAATCCGTTATGCCATAAGACCAGTTCTTGAAGTTAATATTGGCCCCTCCCCCAAAGACAATCTCGTCTGCTATTAATTTGTCCACATGAGATGCAATGAGCCCGGCAGCGTGAAGTTGATCCCAGAACGCTTGATTGACCGAGAAATAGTGACCGTTGCGGCTAGAACCGGCTGCGGCGTTCAGGCCAACAAAAAGGATATCGAGATTGCTGCGCACAAAGGGCCTCAGACGTGACGGTTCCGCAATTGGCGGATCGAGATGGCCCAGACCAACCGACTCCCCATTTGAGTGTCCTCTGAAGATATCCCGTTTTTCACTGCGGCAGGGGAGGTTGTCGATCATGTTTTCCTCTCGCCTAGCTTGCCAAGGTAGTCGCTCACACTTAGAAAAGGTTCACCTTCAAGATTCAGTTTGGCGACCTTGGCTAAGAGAAAATCCAGAAGGTCTAACGGGTCGGATAAGACCCTACGCAGGTCATAACCTTCCATCAGGATGATGCTCTTGTTTGGATTCTGTTTGAGAAGCGAAGGCACGTGATTCGACCAGCCATTTATAGAGAGAAACACGCCCATAGTCTGTTTCCCTGATCGGTCCACCTGACCTTTCAAGCCATCAACTTCGCGGGTATCGGTTAGTTTTTGGCGCCAGCGACACTCGACCAAGTAGTGCCACCCGTTCAGAATGAACGCTCCGTCTATCTGTTCAGCACCTTCATTACGGGTGAAGCTTCTGCGCACTGGGATGCCGTGAAGATCAAATGCTCTATTCAGAAGCTCCTGAAGAAAGTAGCCCCGCTTCTGTTCGTCACCTGGTCTCGTCAAGTCGCCAAGATCATCGAACATCATAAGCAGTAGGTGGGATTGTTTCGCCAATTGCTCGTAGCGTTCTTTCTCCATCCGTGCAAGTTCTTCCTTTTTTGTCAGCTCCCGTTGTTTGGCTTCGCGGGCTTCCATCAGTTCAATTGTTCCCAGCACCTCGCGGGCCTTCTGAACTGTTGCACGGGCTTCAAACTCATTAGCCGCTAGTTCAAATCTTGTCCAGTTTGCCGCCATCTTGATGATCGACCTAACTACACCAGAGCAATCGGGCCTTTGGGCTACCGCGTCGAGGATGAGAGGGGCGACCTTTCTCTTTGACAACTGTTTTCCTGTTAGCGGATCGACTTTTGAGAGGAGTGTCTTGTAGATTTCTGGAGGAACACCGGCCGGTTTGAGGATCATCTCCACCATTGTGCTCCTTACGTTCACTAATGTGGCGATAACCTCAATGGCGAGTCGTTGCTCATCGGTACCAAGATCCATACCCACACCTCCTCATACCCGCTCCATACCACCACAACCCCAATACATCCGAATTCCCGCCACATTATAACCGCTCGGTTGTCTACCTACAACAGCTAATCCCTCTGAGGAGCAGGGAATCCTCGAATGCCCTTGAATCCGTCACCGATAGGCATTACAATACCAGGCAATCGTTTGCTGTTATTTGCTTTTCTTTGGGAGGTGCCGGCTTGATGTCTGAGGAGATGCGCGGGGGAGAGGATTGGGCGCTGGTGTTGGGGGCTTCGAGCGGGTTCGGGGCGGCGACTTCGCTGGCGCTGGCTCGGAGCGGGATGAATGTGTTCGGAGTGCACCTGGATAGAAGGGCGACGCTGCCGAACGCGCAGAGGGTGGCCGACGAGATCAGGGCGCTGGGCCGGCAGGCGTTTTTCTTCAACACTAACGCGGCCGACGAGGGGAAGCGGGCCGAGGTGCTGGAGAAGGTGGAGGAGGTCTGCCAGAGCGAACACGGGTCCCGCGTCAGGGCTTTCCTGCATTCCCTGGCTTTCGGCACGACTTTGCCTTACATCGCTAGAAATGGCGGCGAGGCTATCACCAGGGCTCAGATGGACATGACCCTGGATGTGATGGCGAACTCACTGGTTTATTGGGTGCAGGACCTGGTGGCCCGCGGTCTTCTGGTGAAGGGCAGTCGGGTGTTCGCTATGACCAGCGAGGGGTCCACCCGCGCCATCACTAACTACGGAGCGGTCTCGGCGGCCAAGGCGGCGCTGGAAGCACACATGCGCCAGCTGGCGGTGGAGCTGGCGCCCATGGGGATAGCGTGCAACACGATCAGAGCGGGGGTTACCGACACCCCGGCTTTGAGAAAGATTCCCGGAAACGAGCTGTTGGTTTCCGAAGGCCGGCGCAGGAATCCGAGCGGGCGGATGACCACGCCGGAGGATGTGGCCGGGGCGATCGCGGCTTTGTGCGCGCCGGGGGCATATTGGATCACGGGTAACGTTATTGGGGTGGACGGGGGAGAAGGGCTCGCGGTGTGAGGGGGATATAGCTGGAAGAC
>JAMDCE010000499.1:0-515 GCA_023489135.1 Chloroflexota bacterium | reverse complement strand
GGACGTGGCTGCTCGGACTCAGAGCGGGGCGACCGCCGGTCGCCCTTACCGGACACGCTGTTGCCGCCCCAGGATGTGCAATGGAGACGTTGTCGGTCGAATCTTAGGTAGGGGCCGACCTGTCTGGAGTCAAGGATCAACGAGGAGGATGAAGTGGAGCAGCTTTTGGCTGGAAAGAAGGGAATAATCTACGGCGTGGCCAACAAGCGGAGCATCGCCTGGGCTATCGCTCAGGCGGCGGCGCAGGAAGGGGCGCGCCTGGCGCTGACTTATCAAGGGGAGAGGCTGGAGAAGAACGTCAGGGAGCTGGCTGCCGCTTTGGAGAATCCCCTGTTGATTCCTTGCGACGTGACCAAGGACGAAGACATCGAGGAGGTCTACAAAGTCGTTCGCGAGGAGTTTGGGACGCTGGATTTCCTGGTGCACAGCGTGGCCTACGCCCAGGCGGAGGATCTGGCCGGCAAGTTCGTGGACACCTCCCGCGAGGGGTTCCGCACCGCGCTGGATATCAGCGC
>JAMDCE010000496.1 GCA_023489135.1 Chloroflexota bacterium | reverse complement strand
GCTGGGGTTATATATCACAAGAATGTTGGTGGAGGCGCACGGAGGGCGTATCTGGGTGGAGAGCGAAGTAGGCAAAGGGAGCACTTTCTACTTCACTTTGCCGGTAGCGTAACGAATCGGGAATCGCGGATCGGACGAGAGGGGTGGCAATCGGTAGAGTAGAAGCCCCCAAAAGGGGGCGAAGAATCTCTCTTTGTTGACGCAACCTTAACCTTCCGAACTCTTGCGGCAACTTCCCTCGCGGAGTAAAATTTTCCTGAAGTCATCTGCAGACGGCGTGCACTCGAGGCCGTTTTTGACGAGAGAGAGTGAAAGGCGTGGTGATCGGCCAGGATATGGTGAATGAGCCAGAGGAGAGAAGCAAAGGGGCTGACCTTAGGGACTCCGGGCTTGGCATTGTAGGCCGCCTGCCATGGGGCGCTCACTTCTGCCAGTTCTACGAGAACGGGGAAGACTTACTTGACCTCCTCGTCCCCTTCTTCAAGGCCGGTTTGGAGGGAAACGAGCTCTGCGTTTGGGTTACGGCCGATCCTGTGGGCGTCGCCGAGGCGACGCAAGCCATGAGAAAGGCTGTGCCAGATCTAGACCGTTACCTGGCCGCCGAACAGCTCGTGATTCTGCCCCATAGCGAATGGCATCTTAAAGGTGGGGCTTTCGAATTAGAGGGGGTTCTCAGTGCCCGGGTCGACAAACTCGATGCCGCTTTGACCAGGGGTTATGACGGCATCAGGATCACGGGAAACACGGCCTGGCTGGAGACAAAGGGCTGGGACCGCCTCAATGATTATGAGGAAGCCGTAGACGGCGCGACTGGCCGGTACCGGATGATGGCCCTTTGCAGTTACCCGGTGGACCTGTGCGGAGTTTCCGAAGTGGCGGACGTGTTCAGAAACCATGAGTTTGCCATCGTGAAGCGGAAGGGCCGCTGGGAGATCATCCAAAGCCGAGGGCGCAAGCGGACGGAGGCGGAGTGCGTGCGGCTATTGGGGGAACTGCAAGTGCAGAATGAGAGAATCCAGGCACAGAACGAGGAACTGCAAGCTCAAAACGAGGAATTGGGCGCCCAAAGACAGGCGCTGCTGGAGACCCAGGTCGAAATCGAGCGGGTCAACGCCAGGCTGGAGGCCCTGAATGCCGTAGCTGGCGCGGTGAACCGGTCTCTGGATTTGGGCGAGGTATTGGGCGCCGGCCTGGAAAAGGCCCTGGAAGTGGGTGGCTTGGAGGGCGGCGGAATCTATCTCCTAGATGAGGATTCCGGCCTGCTGCGAATTCGCGTTCACCGTGGGCTTCCCGACGGCTTTGTAGACATCATAAGGACCATACCTCCTGGGGAGGGATTTACCGGGCGAGCCTTCCAGTTGGGTCAGCCGGCCGTCTTCGACTTCGTCAAGGACGCCGCCAGGGTTATCCCGGGCGTGAGCGGGTTCGGGATTGTTGCCGTAGCGAGCATACCCGTCAGGTTAGGAAACGAAGTAGTTGGTGTGATGAATCTGGCTTCGCAAAAGCCACACGAATTCAGCCAACGAGAGATCGCTCTCTTCTGCAGCATTGGGGATGTCATGGCCACGGCTGTGGAGAACGCCAGGCTCTACCAGAAAGCTCGGGACCAGGAATTACACTCCCGGACTATCATCACGGCTTCTGGCGACGGCATTTTCGTGGTGGACGGATCCCAGCGGGTGAGCGAGGTTAACCCGGCCCTGCACGCCCTAGCTGGGTATAAGGCCGAGGATGTTCTGGGCAAGCACTGCCGGTATCTAATAAACGCCAGGAATCCGGACGGCAGTTCGCTGTGCGACACGACCTGTCCATTCCTTAATCCGCAGCAGGAACACTGGGAGCCTCTGGAGGCCCAGATCACCACTCGAGACGGTCGAGATATCTGGGTAGAGGTAACTTACGGCTCCGTTCGCGACGGGACGGGCCGGCTGGTAGGGGTGGTCCACAACATTCGCGACGTCACGGCGCGCAAAGAGTTCGACCGGCTGAAGGACGAATTTCTCTCGGTGGCCGCGCACGAGCTGAAGACACCGCTGACCTCTCTTAAGGGCTACGCCCAGGCCACCTTGCGCCGGATCCAAGATGTAGATGACCGTGAGGCCGAGATCAGGGCTCTCAAGGTCATTGTAAGCCAAACCGATCGCATGGCCGATCTGGTGAACGATCTCCTGGAGGTCTCCAGAATCCAAAGCGGCCACCTGGAACTTCGCAGGGATAGACTCGACCTGGGAGGGCCGGCCCAGGAGGTGATCGAACATCTCCAGATCACCACCGACCGGCACCGTCTTGACCTCGCCGTGGATGGGGTAGTTAGAGTAATTGGAGACTACGCGCGCATCGAGCAAGTTTTTTTTAATCTGATCCACAACGCCATTAAGTATTCGCCTGATGGTGGAGACGTGGTGATTAGAGTGAAGGCTCAGGACGGCCTGGCCACGGTGTCTGTGAAGGACTCCGGCGTCGGCATTCCCAGAGAGAAGCAGACCCTCCTCTTCGACCGCTTCTACCGGGCGCACGCGGGAAACGCGTCCTTCGGGGGTTTGGGACTTGGACTCCACATCAGTCGCGAAATAGTCAGGAACCTGGGGGGAGAAATGTGGGTGGACAGCGAAGGGGGAAACGGCAGCACCTTCTATTTCACCCTGCCACTGGCTTGACGTCCTCACTGGAGCTCGAAGTTGCTTCTCCGGGAGCCTTCTTTTCTTCGAAGATCTCTATGGTGGCGGCCAGGACGATGTCCAGAACGTAGTCGATCCTGGTTACCAGCTCCAGTATATTGGCTGGGGTCGTCTCTTTCCCTTTGAGAATGCCAGTTGCCTCACACCAGATTTCATTACGCAATAACTGGTATTATCTGGTGACGGCGGACAGGGGGATACCTTGGCGGCGACGGGCTTTGGCATGCTGGGCCACGCGATCCTTGATTTCGGGATGCTGGTCGAACATCCGCCGGAAATCATCGATCTGGAGCGCCACCAGCGCGGCTTCCAGAAGCAACGGCACGTGGTTGATTAACTCGGAGAGATGGAGCGCACGGTGTCGACACTATCGTCCTCCCATACGAAGCTAATGGCATAGTAATTGCTTTAAATAGAAGGAAAAGCCGGATGGTCGACTAAGTACCCCGGTAGGATCACGAGACACGTGCCGATGAGGAAAAAGCGCCACTTCTGGCTTTTTCGTGGCAACCGCTCGTGGCTTCTCAGGAAAGTGGCTTTCCCGGAGACGTGGTAAGGCCCGTCCGTTACTTTGGATTGCATCGCTGGATCGGAAATCGTAACGTGGACCTGTAACAACGCCAAAGGAGGGGCCGAAATGGCCGGACCTGGTGTGCGAATGTTTGGGGCTCTGTGGTGCCCTGATTGCCAGCGGGCCAAGCAGTTCCTGAACGAGCAGCATATCCCCTACGAATGGCACGACATCGATCAGGATGAAGAGGCGCAAGCCTACGTTCAGAAGATCAACGACGGCAAACAAATCATTCCCACCATCGTCTTTGCCGATGGCTCCGTCCTGGTAGAACCGACCAATGCGAAATAGGCGGAGAAGCTGGGCCTTCAACGTGCCGCGAAACGCAAGTATTACGACCTCATCATCGTTGGAGGAGGGCCAGCAGGCGTCACCGCGTCTATCTACACTGCCAGAGAGGGTTTGAATACTCTGATAATCGAACGGGGTGGGCTGGGTGGCCAGGCGGCCATCACTCAGGAGATCGAGAACTATCCTGGGTTTCCCGAACCGATCAGCGGGGCGGAACTCGCGGAAAGACTCAAACACCAGGCCCAGCGCTACGATGTGGAGATCCTGGCGGCCCAAGAGGTCGCCGAGTTAGCCAGGGACGGCTCGCACTGGACGGCTAAGGTGCGTTCAGGGATGGGGTATTGCGCCTCGGCCGTGATCCTGGCCACCGGATCAACCTACCGTCGTCTGGGGGTGGCCAGCGAGGTGTATTTTATTGGTGCCGGGATTCATTTCTGCGCCACGTGCGATGGCCCCTTCTACAAAGGAAAGGACATCGCGGTCGTTGGGGGTGGCAACAGCGCTTTCCAGGAGGGCCTGTTTCTGACTCGTTTTGCCCGGAGCGTCACAATACTCCACCGAGGGGCGCAGCCGACGGCCAGCCGAGCGCTGCAGGAGAAAGTGGCCAGCCGGAAAGACATGCGGGTGCTGACCCGGACCACCGTGCAGGAGTTCCGTGGGACAAACCGGCTTTCGGCCGTAGTCGTCAAGGACGAGGCAACGGGCAAAACACGGGTGGTGCCAGTTGCGGCGGTCTTCGTATTCGTTGGGATGGAGCCCAACACCGATTTTCTGCGTGGACCGGTCGAGTTGGACAGCGGCGGGTTCATTCTCACCAGGCCAAATCTCGAGACCAATCTACGCGGGGTCTTTGCCGCCGGGGATTGCCGGGCGGGAAGCACGAAGCAGATCGCCAGCGCCGTGGGCGAAGGCGCCACGGCTGCGTTGATGGTGCGAGAGCATCTCCAGCGAAGCGGTGAGAAGGCTCGCTTACCAGACGAGCCTTTTTCATCACTCTGAAGCAGAGAAACCGCAGCCCTGCAAACTACCCTGCCCTCATTTCACCTTGATCGAGGAAAGGCAAGCGCTTTCTTATCAGTACAGGAAGTCATTGCTCAAGATAGCCTGGTAGAAGGCCTCGGCGATGACGGCGTCTCCCCTGTCGTTGGGATGCACCCCATCCGCGAAGAGACTCTCCCCTCCCGCGGCTGAACAGGCGCCGTACACATTCGCAAAAGCGACCATACTGGGGTACTGGCTGGCCTCGTCGCCGACTATCTCCTCGATCAACCCGTTTATCTCCACCACCTGATGGCCGAGGTAGGCGAAATCATAGCGTGGGGTAAGGTTAGCCAGGACAACGCCGGTGCCCTTCTGGACGGCCGTCTCCACCATTTCGACGAGGTTGTTGACGGTGACGGAAAGATCCATCTCGCCGAAGCCGACCAGATCGTTGGTTCCCTCCATAAGCAGGAGATAGCGCGGCCTCTCGGCGACGAGCGCGCGGTAGAGGCGCTTCTTCCCCCAGGCGGTGATTTCACCCGCCTCCCCGTGATTTCGCACGGTGTACCCGGCACCATGCCTGGTGCTCAACATCGTTTCCAATTTCGCTGGGTAAGCGGAGAAGCTCATGCCCTGAGTTATGCTGTCGCCGAAGGCCAGGTACCTCTTCGGGGTCGGCTGGTAGGCTGAGGCCATTCCTATCAAAGTGTCTATTCTCCTGGCAATAGTTTTCGGGGCGAAATGACGAGCCATCTTCGCCACTCCATCTCTTGCCTTTAAGGCCGGCGCTCGAGAATGGAGCGGTTACCTGAGTCTAATCGAGATATAGCCCTCCTTAAGGGCATATTCCACACTTTCTGCGTCGCTGTCAAGTCGCGTTCTAGAGCTCCCGCAGTCGAGGCGGGACAAGCGTCCCTCGGGTTGCATCGGCCGAGTCCTGAACCTCCCGCGGCTTTCCTACCCGGTCAATCTTCATGCCAGCGTTGTAACCCGCTGGATAGAGGACAAATGCCCCTGCGGGTTACAGGGCGTGTTGCCGTTTTCTCCTTGGTTGAAACCCACAGGACGTTTGACCTACAGACCTGTCAGGCCGTTCCTGGCTGGTGGTTGAGGGTTTGTCTTCATGAACGCCTCTACGACGTTGGCATCAAAGTGAGTGCCGGCTTGAGAGAGGATGTGCGCGTGGACACGCTCCTCTGTCCAGGCGGGGCGGTAGGGCCGGTCGGAGCTGAGCGCATCCCAAACATCCACCACGGCGAATATTCGCGCCGCTATCGGGATTTGTTCACCCCTCAGTCCCCGTGGGTAACCTGTTCCGTCCCACTTCTCGTGGTGGTAATAGGGGATGTCCAGCGAAATTGGAAACGATGTTGAG
>JAMDCE010000403.1:1361-5915 GCA_023489135.1 Chloroflexota bacterium | reverse complement strand
ACCGACGGCCGAGGGATCGAGGTCAGGGAGAGAAAGATCGCGGTCAATACGATAACTCGACTCTCATCTTTGCCGCCTGTGGGGCAGCGCCCCTGTACAGGAGGCGCATGCTAGAGGATGTGGCCATCGATGGCCGCTACATGGATGAGAACTTCTTCGCCTTCTACGATGACATCGATCTGGGATGGCGTGCGCGGCTATTGGGCTGGCGCAGTGTCTATGCGCCGCAGGCCGTAGCTTACCATCTGAGGTCCGGCATTGACCGTCTCACACACAAACCCGGTAACCGCCTGCAACAACAAGTCCAGACTCACGCCGTCAAGAATCGCTATCTGATGATAGTGAAGAATGATTGCCTCACCGATTTCGTGCGAGATCTGCCTTTCGTAGTGCTCGGCGATGTGCCTCGGATCGGCTATATTCTTCTGTTTAGGCCGCAACTGCTCAGGGCTTGGTGGCTCTTCTGGCGCTTGTTACCCTATGCCCTGAAGCAACGCCGTGTGATCGCCGCCAAAAAGCGGATGGCACGTCTACAACTACTCGCAAGTAGTTAAGGTGATCGATGTCCTGTTGCTCTTCTACGAACCATCCCCGGGAGGCCAGAGCAATCACGTGCTGGCGCTAGCCAATGGCCTGGATAAGACGCGCTTTCGGGTTGCGGTGGCATATCCACAGCATCACACTTCCACGGGAAAAGCGCTGAAAGACGTTGACGTTACTGCTATGGCCCTGCCTGTGCGACGGTTGAACAACGCGCTGGCAGGGATCAAGCTGCTGCGTCTGCTCAGGAAAGATCCGGTAGATATCTTGCACGTCCACGGACACGAAGCAGGGATCTGGGGGCGTGTCGTAGGCCGGCTGGCCGGCGTGAGGGCGAACATCTACACTCCACATACTCTCCACAGTGGGGTCCTTGGTGAGCGCACCTACTTGAGGATGGAAGGCGCTATGGCACGGTCTACCGATTTCTGGGTATCTGTAAACAATTCAGACTGTGCCACCCTGACTAATTGCGGTATTCCTGCGGCCAAGATCAGCGTAGTGCCTAACGGCATCGATGCAGGAGCGGTAGCAAACAGAGCAAGAGGCGCCTCGCGCGATGCCCTTGGGATTCGGGAGGATGAGCCGCTTGTAGTGCAGGTGGGCCGGATCTCGACTCAGAAAGGGCCTGGCTACTTCATGCGGGCGGCAGCGAAAGCCCTGGAAAGGAACCAAAGTATCCGGTTCCTCCTCGTTGGGGATGGTCCGCTGAGAGCAGAAATGGAACTACTGGCAAAGAGCCTCGGCGTCGCTCGTAACGTCCTGTTTCTAGGATGGAGAGACGACGTAGTCCAGGTTATGAGTTGTGCGGATGTAGTAGCGCTATCCTCCCTATGGGAAGGTCTGCCCTATGTCTTGCTCGAAGCCATGGCGTTGGGTAAACCGGTGGTTGCTACCGATGTGGGCGGCAACCCGGAGATCGTGGAAAACGAAAGGACAGGTTTCATAGTGCCTCCGCGAGATGAAATGTCCCTGGCTCAGGGCGTTCTACGCCTGACGGAAGATCCAACTGCAGCGCGTCGGATGGGAGAGGCAGGTCGGCAGCGCGCCTCGGAACACTTCTCCCTCTCGAAGATGATGAAGCTTACTGAAGAAGTCTATTCCAAGGCATTGGCTTAACGCCCTGAGCAGCGGTTGGTTACAGAGGTTATCAAGTTGAATGTGGTATTGCTAAACCCACCGTTCTTGCCGAACTTCTCGAGGGCTCAGAGAAGTCCGGCGGTGACGCGCAGTGGTACATTGTACTTCCCCATCTGGCTGGCGTATGCGACGGGGGTGCTGGAAGAGGCAGGCTTCGCAGTCAGCCTTATCGACGCTGTGGCTAAGCGCTGGGACCATGACGCGACGGTTAGAGCTGTGGCCCAGTTAGAGCCGGCTCTCGTAGTGATTGATACCAGTACGCCGAGCATACATAACGACATTGAGATCGCAAATCGCATCAAGCTGGCAGCACCCACAAGCTTCGTTGTGCTCGTTGGGCCTCACGTATCGGCCCTGCCGGAAGAAACCCTTCGGCTGGCCAGGGGTGTCGACGCGGTAGCGCGCGGAGAATACGAGCTTACCCTTCGCGAGCTAGCCCGGGCCCTCAGCAGGGGCAAGACACCAGAGGGAATCCCCGGAATGAGCTACCGCGGTCACGGGCAGTCGGTTCACAATCCCGAACGAGAACACATAACAGACCTGGACGAGATTCCTCTCGTCAGTAGGGTGTATGCGCGGCATCTCAATATTTCAGATTATTTTTATGCTATCGCTCCGCATCCGACCATCCCGATAGTCACCGGACGCGGCTGCCCTTCTCAGTGTACCTTCTGTGTATACCCTCAGGTTATGTACGGCCACCGCCACCGCCTTCGAAGCATCGGCAACGTGGTGTCGGAGTTCCGGTTTATCGTTGAGCAGATTCCTGGAGCAGCCGGGGTCTTCATCGAGGATGATACCTTCACGCTGGATCGCACGCGCTGCCTGGAGCTTTGCGATGCATTGATAGCAGAGGGATTGACACTGCCTTGGGCCGCCAACGCCCGTCCGAATGTCGACTATGAGACCATGGTCAAAATGAGGCAGGCCGGGTGCCGGCTACTTTGCGTGGGATTTGAAAGCGGTGAGCAAGCGGTACTGAACAACCTGCGAAAAGGCACAACGACAGACCGGATGCATAGGTTTTGTCGAGATGCGAAAAGAGCCCGTCTGCTCATCCACGGATGCTTTATTCTGGGTGCACCAGGCGAGACAGAGCAGTCGATGCGGAGGACAGTCCAACTGGCAACCGAGCTGCACTTGGACACGGCCCAATTCTATCCTTATATGGTCTACCCAGGAACCGAGGCATACGAACATTCCCGATCCGAAGGCTACCTCAAGAATGTCAATTACTCGGGATGGCTGGATCGAAATGGGCAGCACAACTATCTTCTTAGTCAGCCAGGATGTGACACAGATTCAGTCCTTTCCCTTTGTGCATACGCTCGGAGGCGCTTCTATCTCTCTCCGGGCTATCTGACCAGAAAGGCCAGGCAGGTGATGACCAGTTCGCGTGAGCGTAGAAGAGTCGTTCGAGCGTTCAGTACGTTTCGGAAGCATATGGGAGCTCAATAACCTTCAAGAAATGGGTGATATTCTCTATTCGATAATTGTTCCAGTCCGGAATGGTGCAGATTGCCTGTCGGAATGTCTGACAGCTCTGCTGGCTCAAACCATTCCCTCCGCGAGTTACGAGGTGATAGTCGTGGACGACGGATCCACCGACGGAACGCTGGAGATGGCCGCCAGCTTTCCGGTACAGGTAGTCTCACAGGCTCATCAGGGTCCAGCGGCCGCTCGTAACAGGGGCGCAGCGTTAGCCAAAGGCAAAATCCTGTTGTTTACCGATGCGGATTGTCAACCCGAGCCCAATTGGCTTGCGACGATGGTGTCGCCCCTTGCCTCGGATGGTGTGGTCGGAGCAAAGGGCAGGTATTCGACAAAGCAGAAAGCGCTTGTGCCCAGGCTCGTTCAAGCCGAGTACGAAGCGAAATACAAGCGAATGGGTAAGGCCAAATACGTCGACTTCATCGACACGTACTCCGCAGCTTACCGTAAGTCAGTCTTCCTGGACAATGGTGCTTTCGACACGAATTTTCCTTCTGCCTCCGTGGAAGATCAGGAGTTTTCATTTCGATTGGCGGAGCGAGGTTATAAGATGGTGTTCGTACCCAATGCAACAGTCGTTCACCGCCATAACGCCCATCTGGGCGACTATTTGCGACGAAAGTACGGCATCGGATACTGGAAGGCCTACCTCCACGGTTTACATCCCAACAAGGTGCTGGTTGATTCTCATACCCCACCGAGTGAGAAGCTACAAGTAGCCCTCATTCTCCCTCTGCTCGCCCTGCTGCTGGCGACGTTCTGGCAGTCGCAGTCGTTCTTCACGGCTTTGCTACTGGTAGGCGCACTGTTCTTCGGCCCGATGCTCTGGCATAGCGTCAGGATCGGCCCCAGAGACCCACAGTTAGCCATTGCTCTGCCGGTACTACTGACAATGAGAGCACTTGCTCTCACCAGCGGCCTTCTTGTTGGCAACGTTCGCTTCCGGGCCAGGATGATCCTCGCCACTGCCAATGCGAGTTTGAGACGGCTCTTAGACATAGTCGCTGCATTATTGGTTCTCATTGTGACGCTGCCACTCATGGCTGTGATCTCCATAATGATCAAGCTAGATACTCGGGGACCGATCATGTACTGCCAGGAGAGGGCCGGGCTCCACAACAAACCCTTCACAATGTACAAGTTCAGAACAATGCTCGAAGACAACGGTTGCTTTAAGGACATCGAGATCGAACGGCTGAGCCGCCCGAATTTCAAGCTGAGAGACGACCCCAGGGTAACTCGCGTCGGCCGCGTACTGCGGCGGAGCAGCTTAGACGAGGTCCCTCAGTTCTTCAATGTGCTCCTTGGGCAGATGACCCTTGTGGGGCCAAGGCCAGAGGAAACCAAGATCATGGAACTCTATAGCCCAGACGAGAGACAGCG
>JAMDCE010000403.1:0-1351 GCA_023489135.1 Chloroflexota bacterium | reverse complement strand
CCGCCACCGAGCGGATCGACTTGGAGCTTCGCTATATCCGTACGCGGTCGTTGTTCAAAGATATCTTGATCCTGATTAGAACAGTCCCAGCCGTGATAAGAGGTAACGGGGCCTATTAAGGAAATGTCATACGATCGTTGTGAGCGCTCGTTTGTACAAACAATATTCCGACATGTTGAGCCGAGAGAAAAGATGACTAGAGGGGAGCGCTGTGTCAATAAACACGCCGAGACTGGTCTGTGAACTTCTAAACCAGCAGAAACCTTGGTGCGTGACTTCGGCGGAGAAAGACCCTGTATCCATCAAAGTCCGCCATAAGTTCGATTGCTTTCTACAGCCCCTGGTGGAGGTTTCGAAGGAGCGCCCGGTTACCACCGATGCCAAGACCAGGAAGGACTTGGCAGGGCTCACTATCGAACAAGCCTTGAGCCTCGCCAGAGAGAAGGGCAATGGCTAAACTGAAAGTAGGAATTATAACTGCAGAGCGAGTGGTCCTCCAGGACGACGTGGATATGGTCATGGCTCCCGGGATCGAGGGGCAACTCGGTATTCTTCCCTACCAATGTGCCCCTGCTGACTGCTCTTCAGGTTGAGGAGTTGCGCCTGAAGAAGGCGCAAGAGGAGATAAGCCTGGCCGTAACCGGGGGCTTCCTGGAAGTGCAACCGGACCGCGTGATCGTGCTCGGCGATGCGGCGAGCGAGCCGAGGAGATAGATATCGCACGGGCGGAGATGGCCAAGAAGAGGGCCGACGAACGGCTGGCCAAGCGCGTCACGGAGATAGACTTGGCCCGCGCCGACGCAGCCTGGGCCCGCTCACTTGTTCGTCTTAAGATAGCGGAAAAGAGAAGAAGGAAGAAGGGCTAGTTCATGGCCATTCCGGTAGAGGGCACCTCGACCTGGAGCTCCCTGTCTGAAGCCTCCCCTATCGAGGATCCGCGATTTGCGATCGAGGGGGGCTTTCCTCTTTCAGGCAGCATACGTATCAGCGGCTCTAAGAACGCTACCCTTCCTCTCATGGCTGCCTGCCTGCTGACGTCGGAGCCTTGCGTACTGGACGGCGTCCCTGACATCGAGGACGTCCGTATCATGGCGGAGGTGCTGCGTAGCCTGGGGGCCAGGTTGGAGTGGCAGGAGCCGGGTCAGCTCCTCATTCAGGCAGACCAGATCGATAGCCTGGCGGCGCCGATTGAATTGGTATCCAAGATGCGAGGCAGCTTCCTGGTCCTTGGTCCGCTCCTGGCCCGTTTTGGCGAGGGATCGTCGTGCCCTCCAGGGGGCGATGTCATAGGCCAGCGTCCGATAGACGTGCATCTGACGGGCTTTGCCAGCCTGGGGGCCAAGATATCCAG
>JAMDCE010000445.1 GCA_023489135.1 Chloroflexota bacterium | reverse complement strand
GGTGGCTCAGCTGCACCGCCGGTTTGACTGTGAAACGCCCAGTCGATATTCCGTACGACGTCTTCTCTTTTCAACCAATCAGGTGCCACGAAGACTGGAAAATGCCAAATCGGCATCCGCTGAGCCCGAATATTCCAAGCGAGACATAGATCAGCTACGCTAGTTGGTTCACCAACCACCAGGATTCGACGAAAGAATGCCTCGTCGTTCTGCTCATATTCTGGTTCAATGGTGCCACCCATACCGTAGGAGGGCTCTTCGCTACTTATTCCAACAGAGGAAAGAAATGGAAGAGTCCTATAGTGAGTTATTCCAGCCTGGGGCATACCGGTAGCATCTGAAAGGTCTATTGGCATATTTGTAGCGAGCTTAATGAGTTGGTCATCAGTTAGCGTGTTGGGATTAACTTCTGCCACGTCCAGAAAATCACGGTTGTGTTGCCGACATGTAGGCTGTACTAAGAAGCATCTCCTTGCCCATAGATCTCTTTTGCAAATGGCCAAAGCGAAATGCGAGCGCAAGTGACAGTGGATGACCTCGCAGCGGAGTAAGGTTCAGGGTGACATATCTTTCTGAAGCTGGTCTGAGACGTTTCCACCGATGCAGTGCTCCGTATGCTGTTGCACCAAACAATAACATGGTTTCGTTAGGATTCTCCCAACGATGTACCGCGCGATCAAACTGCTCGCGGTGGTAGTCCAAATAGTCCTCAGAGGCTCCCACTAAATCGACAATGTCATCTGGATCGTATTTCTCTATAATCCTGTTCCACACCGGGCTAGGCTCAGCGCCTGGCTCACAAGGAATAAGGAACTGATATTGACCACCCCATTCAAAACAAGTGGCTTCAACGGCTGATAGAGCAATTTCTGGATCCGATGGGTGGACAAGGTATACTATGCGCTTCGGCCTCACCGTCATGGTCACACGGCGAGGGCCGCTGAGCTTATTGGCTTTTATCAGCGGTAAATCGCTTAACAGGTTACTCCTCCTATGGGTCCTTTTCTGTTACTCGCTTAGCGTAACTCTTTCTTGCCTAATCACGTCACCTACCCTATCTTTGTCAGAATCCCGGTCTGTATCAGCCTATCGAAATGCTGAGTCACTCGCCCAGGCAAAACTCCTCCACGTATGAGAACTCCCATCTCCATATTTAGCGTGAGCGCATATGCGGTGAGGTTTGCGCTCGAAAGGAACAGCTCTCTGTCGTCGGCGACCGCGCATTTGACGTGTAGCGAACCGTGATGGCCATCGGAGGTCACGGGACGCTTGTCGTGCGGCCAGATGAAGACGCTTGAACGCGCTGCTACTTCAGGACCCAGCGCCGCGATTCCATCATACGCAATCTTTCCTTCGCTGGCCTCCGGGGATTCGATTACCAAGCGCACGGTCGCGCCGCGCTTTGCGGCACGTATGATTGCTTGCCCTATCAATGGGATCTTGTACACGGCGAAAGTGACAATAGTAAGCTCTTTCTCGGCATTGTCGATCAACTGGAGTAGCACTTGGTCTGTTCGCCGAAGTGGGATGGCCTCCGCGTCCGGACCGGTCCAGACCAGCTCAACAGACTGCTCCTTGCGTTGGACCTCCTGGTATCGCCCTGCCGATAGAAGGGCAAATGCGACTTGCCCCGGTTGCACTTCTGGAAACTGGGTTTTCCAAACCTCAATCAATTTGGCGGTCAAGGCGCGATAGTGGGGGTTAGCAACTAACGATGCCGTGGATACCGATAGCGCGTGCCAATTACCCGGCTGCGTCTTCTCGACGGCCTTGGCGATGTCTTCCAAGACATCGGATGGCAGATCCGCGACCACTCGCCTTATCCGGTCAAATAGAGGAACGTAATGACTCTGCACCGGCTCTAATCCTCAGTTGGGAAGAATGGGATGCAGTTTCCTTCAATTGTGCTTACCAGTGTCGAACGGTCCAAAAACTTGTTACCGCGCTCGCACGATGTCTCTGGCACGAACAGGCACGCGTGACAAGCAGCACCGTGGAGTGTTGTCCCGTCGCGGTACGGATGATGTTCCGCGCACAGGGGATCAGATGCACAGAGCCGCACTTGCTCAAGCGCCTGACCGATATGCCTTCCCAACTCAGCCGGTTCTCCGAGGCTAGCCAGACCGCCGAGGGTCCCTTCGCTATCCGGAGCTGCCGTATATAGGAGAATGCCCGCCATCGGGCCTTTGTCCGCCTCTGCTGGAAGCGAGTAGATACGCTCACGAATGCTGGCGACGGCATAACCTGATTCCAGCGCTAACTGCCTTATTATGGCGTGTGAGAACGAGTGTAGCAGCACGAAACGCATTCCTGGGAACCCTGCGTCCAATACGTCAAAGCCTCTCATCTGGCGCCAACGGCGATTCGCTTCCAGGAAGTCTTGCCTACGTTGATCGATTGCCTTGCCTTTGTTCAGCCAGTCTGTCACAGCGTCTTCTTTGAACTGGATGAAAATGCCTTCACCACGTACTTCCACCGCAGGTAACCATCGTGGTGGCCTTCGGCTCAGCGGCGCACGATGATCGGCAGGCACCTCAAACACCTCGTCAAAATCGCCTGGCGACTCGATACGGGTGAAGCCAACCAATGCCCTCACCTCGCGCAGCCGCTCAGCTATCACGACTTTCTCAACGACGTTAGCGAACTCGCGCGGCGGATCGATTTGCCTTAGACGGAAATCGGTGGTGTTTCTCATTGGGTCGGGGTTGACGAAGACCTCCCATTCTGGGGATTTCAAATCACCGCCGGCTTGTTCATCTGTGACGGTGGCATTCTTCTTGGCTTCCACAGCCGCCCAGATGTCATCAGTAGAAAACTCGGCAAACGCGCGAAGTTGGCCAAGGCGTCGGAGTAAATCGATTTCAGAACTGCTCGTAACGTGCGTAAGTGTAGGCCAGTTCTCGTCCACCAACAAAGCAAGTTTGTTGGTAGTCAACGGAACGGATAGTGCCGAAAAGACTAGGGGAAACCAGCTATTCGAAGCGCCCAGTAGAATAGCCTTCATCGGTTCCGTGCAACCATCGTCCTCGAAATCACGAAGGTGAGGGCGTCGTCCGCGGCAATGCGGCAAAGCGGTCTTACCTTCTTCACCAAATGCGTCAGACATTCTTCGATTATCACCGCACACTTCACATTCCACCTGAACGTCGGCTGCCTCACCTGAAACACCTAATTCCCTAAGCCTGAGTCTTGCGGGACATTTCTTATTGCCCTGGTGAACGAAACTCAGCCACGGAAAATCATCCAGGTGCCCTTTTTCGCAAGCAACAAGAAAGCGGGCCGGCACAACTGTTGGAGCAGTCCTGGCCTTGTTGCAGTTACTGTGGACATAGCGAGTACGATCTGGCCTGAACTGGTCGGCTTTGAGCTGGAACAGACCCGAGTTGAGTGGCGCGAGTAATCGACACGATGGACAAACTACCCAACGTGGAAAGGTTGCCACTGGAATGCCGATGTTCGCGCTTGGGTCCAGCGGCTGAAAGTAACTGTTCGGCGCATCGATTGCCGCGGGAGGAGACAGTAAACGCTCGACCTGCGGTCCCAAGTCCTCGCGGACTGCCGCCAGTAGTCTCTCCTCAACTATCTCGCGGGAATTGGCTATGTCCCAGTCGTCCAGTCCCATCACCATTGTTGAAAGATTGGGCAGATCGACGATCGCACCAACCCCAAAAGCGAACAACATTTGACTGGGCCGTATCTCTCCGACCTTTCTCCTGCGGTTCTCCACTACCATAAAGCCCCCTAACTGCTAGCTGCTGAAATTGATCCCGCACCTTGCGAGCTGGGCTCGTCGTCAAGGCCGTGATCCTCGAGGATTAAGGCAACCGTAGGTTCGACGTCGCGCAGCGAATTGAGACACGTAAAAGTATCCCACGAGTCGAAACTTGGGGCCCTCAGCAGGCCAACTGTAACGCCATCTTTCTTGTCCTTATACCCCAGTACGCGCCCACCGGTGGTTCTTTGCGCCTCCGCCAACCACTTGTCGAGGCGTTCCTTTAGTTCCCCTTCTACCAGATCACGAATGTCGGTCCGACACGTAATTGCCCAGGCACGGTCGGTGATTGCTTTGATCGCTTCCTGAATATAGGGATGACTGCTCGTGATCGACCCGGCTCGGCCATTGCCATTAAACTCACGACCTCGAAGCCTGATCTGAGAAACCAGCAGTGCCGTCAGCCCTCGATCAAGGGCCCTCGGCGCAAAAGGCGTAACGGATAATGCCTCGACTTGCTGGTAGAACGTCGCGTGGTAATGCTCGAATCGCTCATAGTGTGAGAGGTCGCGTGGCCTGGCCCAGTTGAACACCGTGTATACTAGTCCTGGAAACTGGCGTCCGACTCGGCTTGTCGCCTGAATGTACTCAGCGGTTGCCTTGGGTTGCCCCCCAACCACCATCAGGCCGAGGCGTGGCACGTCCACTCCAACGGAGATCATGTTGGTTGCTAGAAGCACATCAATAGGCGTCGGCGTCTCGACACGCTCCCCTGCCTTTTGTTTTGCCCGACGGCGCGCTTCGTCATCTGGATCGAACACGGTCTCTAGCCGATCTAGCACTAGCGGGATATCCGTCGAGCCTTTGCGTGACGTGAGTTCTTCGACCACTGGCGGGCGGCGGGTGGCCAAGCTACGCAGATCCATCTTTGCGAGACGAGAACGTATGTCATCGTCGACAAGTCGACGCATACCTCCGAGTTCGCGCATTGAATTGAAGTAGCCCACCAGTGTCATCCAGGGGTCGGCCCCACGTCCGTACTTTTCATACAGGAACTGCGCCGCGGCCAGATGAGCCACGTAGACTCGGATGAGGGCGGCCTTTAGGCGCCGCCCCGAAGCACAAATCCCCACGTATTTACGCCCAGGGTACTTCTCACTTGGTTCCCTTTGCTTCGCAAAGAAGTTATCCTCGACATCGAGCCCGTGAGGTGGAAACACACTGACCTTACGGCGGAACAGCGCGTGAACCTGATCAGGCGCACGGCGGATCGTCGCTGTCGAAGCGATCACTTTCGGACGCACTTGGTTTCCGTCCACTTCCCAGGTTGTAAGGTCGTCGACCGCCGTTTCGTAGAGGCCAAATAGCGTGCCGAGTGGACCACTTATCAGATGCAGCTCATCCTGGATCACCAAATCGGGAGGGCGGAGCTTGGCGAAAGCAACCGTCTTGGCGCGCGGTAGGTCGTGGCGGGCCGGATGTGAATCGGTGTCATCGATATCTGACGACCGAAATCCGTGTCGCTCACAATACCCATCGACTTGCCCAAACAGCATCTCGGTGGCACCGTTCCACGGCATTTGAGCAAATTTATCTACCGTGGCGATGAGCAGCGACGGCAGGCGACGATATATTTCCTCATCGACAACCATCACCGGGAGCCCTTCTCCCGATGCCTTTCGCCGGCTGAATTCACAGTGTCCGAGCTGATCTCCACAATGAATGAGCGTACGGGCACGACCGCCGGCAAACGTCTCGACCTTGATATCCCTGCCTGGATCGATCTTTTCCCCGCACCAGGGGCAGTTCGTCAACTGAGCCGGGGAGCCGACACCACCAATCGCGGACCCGTGGTGAAACTGGCCGTGGTCCTGCCTGACCGCCTCAGCACTCTGCTCGGTTGAGTTGGGCGTCATTCTCTGGCCGACCCAAAGACCAATGCGAAACGGCTCTCGCCCCCAACGCTCGTCGCCATTGCCGAGAGTTTCCCGTCTGATCATCTCACACGCGCAGATCAACGCTGTTGCGCGCTGAAACTGCTGCAGAGTGAGCAACCTGAGCGTATAGCGCATCAGCACGGCCACGCCATACTCGCCCGTGCGTCCGCCGATCTCCCCTTGGAGGCGTCGCAAACCCATCACATAGGCTGAAAGGCCGAGATAGGCTTCCGTCTTGCCACCACCCGTAGGATACCAAAGCAGATCGGCA
>JAMDCE010000027.1 GCA_023489135.1 Chloroflexota bacterium | reverse complement strand
GAAATGGGAAAGTCGATTTGTCAGCCCTCTCCAGGTTAACTGGCTCGCCTGCTCGAAGGGCGCCGAGATTGGTGCGCCGCAGCGTCTCTGGCATCAGGCCAACGGTGAAGCTCTTCGCGTCGAAAGCAGTGACCGTCAGGCAGACGCCGTTCACGGCGATGCTGTCGCCCAGCTTCACACCATCGAGCACTGTAGAAGCCGCTACCGACAGGCTGTTTGGGCCAGTGGCTTTTACGGTACCGATCTCTTCTACGATTCCTGTGAACATACGAGCCTCTCAAGCATTTTTCTGCACATAACCGACGATAACGTAATCGTCGCCCAGTGGTTGAAAGCTGGTTCTTTCGAGTCTGGGAACCTCGGCGATGGCGGCGGTGCCGGCACCACCGATCGGACCAGGGGCTTCCCGCCCCCCGATGATCTTGGGGGCCACGAAGGCATAGACCTTGTCGGCCAGACCTTCCTCCAGAATCGACGCCAGCAAGGCGCCACCGCCTTCGACCATCACGTTGACGATGCCTCGGGCAGCGAGCGCGTGGGCGAGGGCTGACAAATCGACTTTCCCATTTCTCTCAGAGAGAACAAGCACCTCTGCGCCGCGTTCCACAATCTCCTGGCGCTTAGAGAGACCACATCGCTCGGTCGTGGCGACGATGGTTTGGCCAGCCAGCGCGGGCGAGAGCAACTGGGCTTCGAGCGGGATTCGTCCAGCGGTATCGACGACGACCCGCAGAGGATCGCTCTTCCTGGGCGCCCTGTTAGTTTCGACGCGGACCGTTAGTTGCGGGTCGTCCAGGATCACGGTGTTTACGCCGACGATTATCGCGTCGTTGGCATCGCGCAGCGTGTGGGCGAAAGCCCGCGCGCTCTCGCCGGTGATCCACTTCGACTCACCCGTTCGCGTCGCTATCTTCCCATCCAGGCTCATCGCCCACTTGAGCGTGAAAAACGGCAAGCCCGTGGTGATGTATTTCGCGAAACCCTCGACGATCTCCTTCGCCTCGGCTTCGGCTTCTCCCTGCCTGACGATGATGCCGGCGCCTTCCAGCTCGCTCAGACCATTGCCTCCGACCTGAGGGTTTGGGTCGAGCGTGGCCACGTGAACCTCGGCAATGCCGGCGGCGATCAAGGCTCGCGTGCACGGCGGGGTGCGGCCGTAGTGGCAGCAAGGCTCGAGCGTGACGTACATCGTCGCGCCCTTGGCGGCATCGCCCGCCTCGCGCAAGGCCATCACCTCGGCGTGCCAGGACCCAGCAGGCTGGGTGTAGCCCTCGCCGATCACCTGTCCTCCCTTGACGACCACCGCGCCGACGGGAGGATTTGGACTGGTCCTGCCCTGCGCCTTTCTCGCCAAATCAAGGGCTCGATGCATAAAGCTAGTGATAGGATGGTTCTTCGTCGCCTGACTCCTCACAGCGCTTGCGTTGGGATAGCCCTACCCCACGAGGGCGAACACAAGGTTCGCCCCTACGTAACTGGCTTGCGGCACCATGTACTAGCAAGACGCTACAGTCCTTTGAATGAATCCGCAAACAAAGAGAAACGACCCGAAGGCACCGCGCCCTGGGTCGTAGAACAACCAAGATTGCGCTTTCTGCCTTCTTCCATCCGGACTTTACCGTCGGCTCTGGAGCTTCCCCAGATCTGCCCTCCGAAGAGGGCTCGCGGGCTATACCGCCGATCAGGACTTGGCGCGCCTGGCGCCTCACCTTCTATCCGTTTGTCATGCAGAATTTATACGTCTTGGTTTAGATTGTCAATGGTTTACGTGGCAAATCTCGCCCGCAGTCAGCCGGTTGACCCACATAGTGGCGGGTGAAATTTGTCAACTGATCGGCTAGGAACGCGTTCACGGAAAGCGCGAATTCGGTAATTGCGTGTTTCGGCTTATGTGTCACATTATGACGCATTCTGACGCTCATTCCGTTCACCCCACACGCATAGGGAAAATCGAAGGGCTCACGTCGCTCGATACGCTCCAACCGCACCTTGTACTCAGCGCTGCAGTGCGGACAACGCACAAGGATGAAACGGATACGTGGCATCAAGCGGCCTCTTGTGTCACGTCGAAGTTCCCATACTTCTGGCCATCTTTGGCGAAACCCGCAAGATAGCTGATTGACGACTTGCCTTCTGGCCATTCGTTGACCACGCAAATCTCAATCTCATCGCCGCCCTTCACGAGCGTCATCAGTTGCTGAAACAATACCTCGTCGAGAATACTCACCGACTGGGAGATGATCTTCTCTTTGCCATCCGGTCTGCGAGCACGCTTCCACCACACGAGCAAAGGCGGCTTTCCCTGAACGATTCCCCCTACATTCACTTTTAGAGCAACCTTCTGCCTCTTCATCGAACTCAACCTTGTTTGCCCTCCGGTCTTCTCTTGGGGATCAGTGGTGGCAATCGTTTCTCTGCAACCACCATTTTAGCTGATGACTTGCCAGTTCCGCCAGTATCGATGACCACGCCGCTTTCAAGATCGTATACACCGATTTGATTATACTTCTTGGCAAGACGAATAGTCAACTGCCTACCTGGCAAGGTCGCCGAAACATCCACATAGGTCAATCCCTCATCTGCATCAAACCAGGTGCCGACGCTGTTCCGTGGATCTGCTAGCAGGTCTTGGTTCTCCTCGATGAAAGCACGCAGAATACCCGGATCAATCCCTTGCCCTTGAAGTATCTTACCTCGATCTGGATACACTGAGACAACTTGACCTTGAATCTCCTTCAGGTTGCCGAAATACGGGTTGTAAAGTCGAACCGCCATCAGCGTCATGAGCCTCGATGATTTGCTCAACTAAATCATTTGTATCAAATCGTCTCGGCAATGGCCCCTTCGGATTTGATAAGTATTCAACGATATCGGAAGTTGCCACCTTCTTCGCCTTCACCACTTCCGCCATCCACTTCTTGGCTTCCTTCTGCCCCAGTATATCACGAAGGCTCCTGGCATGGCGCATCGTTCCCCATCGCTTGTCTCGGCTTCGCCCAATAAAGTCTTCCAGTCTAACCCTACCCGCCTTGTAAGCCTGGAAAGCAGCCTTGCCCTGAATCTTCTCCTTTTCGGCATCAGACAGCTTCTCAAAAAACATATCGCCCCCCGCTGGATCGGCATCCGCGTCTCCGGCACGTTCTCAAACCCCAGCTCCTGCCAGGTCCTTGTCACCGGCATCATTGCACAGCGTCCCCTGACGTGATCGTCCAGCCGTTCGTTGAGTTTATGTAGCGTGCCGTTCATCGCCCAACAAGCTGCGCACGTGCGCGTGCTCAGCACCGCGTGCCATATCCAACCATTCACCACGTCGCTGTTAGCCAGATAGGTCTGCCGGCTCGCTTCGCGGTAGCTTCTCAGCATCTCCGTGCGGGCGATAGTCAAGGCTCGCACCAGGTTCCCACCCAGAGCTTGCCGCACTGCTCGCGCTATCACCGTCTGGGGCTGCCCCGTCGCCAGGCCAGCGAGCAGCGCCTTGCGCACGTCCTGGCCAGCAGCGCGAGCCTCGGTGATCTTGTGCAGCAAGCCATCCGTTTGTGTATTGATGCGCTTCCACGCCTCAGCGTAGGCACGCACCATCTCGCTAGCGGCACGGCGTTCCCCGGCAAGTAACTCTCCGCCGAAGCGCTCGGCGGTTCACCCCAACACGCGTGGGGAAAATGAGCGGCTGGACGATCATCCTCGTGGGCGCTGTGCTATGGTGCCGGTGACTAAGACCTGGAAGGAGCTTGGCTTCAAGAACGTGCCGGAGACCCAGGTGCAAGTTGAGAAGGGCACGGAGCTGTTCGAGAAGCTTTCCGATGCAGAGCAGGAGAAGATACTCGGCAAGGCCGCGTTCCAAGCTTACAAAAGCGGCGCTGTGAAGCTGGAGGATTTCATAGGGCAGAGCAGAGATAAGCGCTGGGGGACAATGCGGCACGTCAGGAGTCTTCGTGATATACTTGGCGACAAGGAAACCAAGAAGTGGATGACGGAGGCGGTCAAAGCAGAGCGGATGAAGGACGAACCCAATAAACTAATCAAGGCATTTCTGAACCCGAAGCGGGACCCAACCGAGGAGGAGGTCAGGAAGATATTGAACCACGTGGCCAAGGCGCCATTTCGGTCAACGATGACATCGGTCAAGAAGGAGATTCAAGGTCAAGTCTTTCTGGGGCAGAAGTTGCGGCCAAAAGAGCCCTCAATTACGGCACATCTTGCGAAGCGTGTCCTTGCTGAAGGGCAATGGAGCCGCGATACGACTCTCGATCAGTACCTCGCCGATCTACGTAGCGTATTGGATGATCCTAAGTTGCGCAAAGCGGTTTATCAAAGTAAGGATGGGCGCACCCTGCTGGGTCTGTTAGGACAGAATAGATTGCCAAGAGAGAGACTGGGTGATTCTTCTGAATCATTTATCTGGGTTCTTTATTCCGCCGATTATGGTACAATTGTCTCAGGTTATCAGGTATCTGGCGTCAACAGGATAACACTACCGAAGGATGTGCGTTGGCTATGAGACAAACACGCTATACAAGCGAGAGGTTTGATTACTTTGTGAGGCTATTGATCGGGCGTTGGGAAGACGCTGTCGAAATGCAGAAAGAATGGGCTTCTCTCGATGCTGAGGAACGCCTGTTTCAGACCGAAGACTGGCCTGTCAACAACGACATCCACCAGCATCTTGCCGACTATGCGGCTGAGCACGAGCTAACCGAAGATCAGAAAGTCCAGTGGGCAAAGTTAAACAAGTTGGTGGCTGAGCATAGGAAAGACCTGGAAGAGATGGGCTATCGTGTGCTGGTCCCCGACATCGGCAAAGGCCGGGAGGCTGCTTGATGCCACGCATTCGCTTCATCCTGGTGCGCTGCTCACACTGTGGGACTGAGTGCAAGGTGCGGCTTGAACGTATCGAGCGCCGTGAGCCATTCGAGTGCCTGACCTGCGGCGACATGGTAGAAGTGGCCCGCTACATTCCCATCCTGGAGATGCTGTATCATTACAGCGAGATCGTGTTGAAAGTCGAGGATCAGGGACGCGTGGATGGCGATGTTCTTGTGCCCAGTGGTGAGGTGCAGCGGGCATCGAGTTTGTATTGACAATGTCTGCTAGTTTGCTATAATACTACCAACTGAAGCGCGGCTTTTTCTGCCGCCAATCTCGAACCGATACGGTTCACGGATTGGCGGCTTTTTCTATGTTCCACGAGGAATACGGAGACAGGCAATGGCGGTCTCGGATAAGCCCTGGGGCAAGAGGCGGGGTCTCCGCTCCTCCAGAGGAAAAGCGCAAGGCCGCACGGAAGCTCATTAGATTGTACAGCGAAATGCAGGAGACGCCGCCAGACTCGCTCAAGCGGCTGGCGGGAAGCTAATCTTACGCCACGGCGGCGGTAACAGCCGGAGGGAGTTGATACGATGCCAGACAATGAGGGGCAGAACGCCCAAAACACTCAGAATGACGGACAGGGGTCCGGGAACAATCAACAGCAGAATGCTGGCAAGAGGTTCACGCAAGCTGAGCGGCTGGGACGCGAACGGCAGAAGTACGTCGACTATGAGGATCTGAAGAAGGCCAAGGGCGAGCTGGAGACATTGAAGGCGTCTCAAATGACTTAGACTGAGAAATTGCAGAAGCGACTCGCCGATCTGGAACGCGAGCAGTCTACCTATCAGCGGGAGCGCCAGGAGCGCACGCTGAAGTACGAGACGATGCTCACGGCTAGCAAACTTGGCGGTTCACCCCCACGCGCGTGGGGAAAATGGTTCTCCAGTTCCGTCGCGGGCACGGCCTTCCCGGTTCACCCCCACGCGCGTGGGGAAAATTTACTCGTGCTCGCGCGGCAGAACGACCCGTTCGGTTCACCCCCACGCGCGTGGGGAAAATGAATAGCATTTGCGTGGCTTCTTCTAGCCGCCAGGTTCACCCCCACGCGCGTGGGGAAAATGTTCGCCATGCCTTGATACTGTCGTGGCAGGTTCGGTTCACCCCCA
>JAMDCE010000380.1 GCA_023489135.1 Chloroflexota bacterium | reverse complement strand
TAGGCGGCAGTAATTGGCTCCCAATAGAAACATTGACCGAGACACAGTGGCTGGACTCCGGAAGCCACAGCTATACATGGACAGTGCCCAATCCACCCGCTGAAACGAACGACTGCAGGGTCAAGGTGACCCTACTTGGCGCTGGAGAAGAAACCCTCGTATCCCAACAGAGTCTAAATGACTTTACGATCATTCCAGAACCAGTATCGGTGACGACCGTCGGCTACCCGAATGGTGGGGAGGAGATCTGGGCCGGTTCCACGCCCGAGATCACCTGGTCGGCGCCGCGCGAGGCTGAGAAGTTCAAGCTGCAGTATTCAACTGACAACGGAGCGACATGGATATTGATCGCAAAAGACCTGACTGAGACCACCTACCCTTGGCCGCTTCCCACTCAGAACGGCAACAAGGCTCAGTGCCTGGTGAAGGTGACCGCCTATACTTCCTCGAACGCCGTCGTGGGCTCGGATGTTTCCGATGGTCCCTTTGCTATTCAGACGCTGAAACTCGTTGCCCCCAGCGATCCCGGCCATATTCTAACCGCTTATGACACGTACCCCATAGTTTGGGATACCTATGGTCATAAGACCTTGCCGACGAAGGTAAAGTTGGACTACTCTAAAGACGGTGGCATCACCTGGCAGCCAATAGTTGCCCTCACCGATGGAAAGTCGGTGGGGTCCGGAGTTCACAGCTATATGTGGGAAGTGCCCAATCCGCCAGTAGACAAGACTAAGTGTAAGGCAAGAGTGACCTTGCTTGGCGCCGGAGGAGTCGTCCTCGGACGGGACCAGAGTCTTAACAACTTCACGATCGTTGCCGTGCCTGTGACCATCAACTCCCCGAACGGTGGTGAGTCGATCTGGGCGGGCTCCAGTTACAGCATAACCTGGTCGGCTCCGTCGAAGGCGGAGAAGTTCAAGCTGCAATACTCCGTAGACAATGGCACTACCTGGAAGACCATCTCCGATACAGTGACGAGCACTAGCCACCTGTGGAGTATTCCGACCCAGAACGGCAACCGGACCCAGTGTAAGGTTAAAGTGACCGCCTATACTGCTTCCGGGGGGCTGGTGGGCTCCGACACTTCGGATAAACCTTTCGCGATTCAGGTGCTCGAGCTCACCGCCCCGACGGAGTCAGGCCTCACCCTCATAGCCGGGGAGTACTACTCGATCACATGGGAGACCCAGGGGCTGAAGACTCCGCCGCAGAAGGTGAAGCTGCAGTACAGCAAAGACGGCGGCCTCACGTGGCTGCCGATCGAGACGGTAACCCTGGCCGGCCTTCCCGGCGCCGATCCCGGCTCATCCTACAATTGGCTCGTGCCCGATTTGGGGGCAACACCAAAGACCAAGTGCAAGGTGAAGGTCACCTTGATCGGCGCTGGAGGAGTCGCCCTAGGTAACGACAAGAGCGACAACAACTTCACCATCAGTCGAGAGAAGTGATGAAGGATGGGGGTAGCCACTTGGCCCTCAGACCAGGGAGGGAGAAAGGGTAAATGGCATAGGCGCTGAACCAAGAACCTGGACTTGGAGCAGCCGGCGATTGTCCGCAGGTGGTTCGTGCGCCACACCCTAAACAATTGCGGGCGGTTCACGAACCGCCCCTACAGTTTGTCCTCTCTAATGGGATAAACGCAGCGCCGTTCCCTTCGGTGGGCCAATCCCACGTTGCGGCGTACTGCCTCACATTGGTCCCAAGTTAAAGGGAGGACAATGAGCCCCCTTCCCCTGGTGGGCAATTCGTAGGGTGTCCTTCACTAGTGAAGGATGAACCGCCCGCTAACAACCGGAAGAGTGCCATTCCGGGAGACGTCTTGGGAAGCAGGCGGGTCGGGACCTTCAGGGGAAGGGCGTGCCTGGAAAGGATAAACTCCATCATCAGGCATTCCAGGTTACGGATTCCTCAGTCGCTTCTGAATTCCGGTGTAGGCTAGAGTAGATCATGCCTGATGATGACCGAGACACTCTCTGCTTGGCCAACCTCACGCTCCTTCGGAATGACAATCCTAACCTTGTCTAGCTGGTCAGGCGGACTCTTCGGCGAATGACATTCCATTTTCCTAGCAGCTCAAAGACACGGAAGAGGGAGTGGGGACCGCCGGAGGTCCCGTTGACACGTTTTCTCTCCGCAGAATATACTGCCTGCTAGCTGGAGACCCCTCTCGCCGCAAATAGCAATAAGGTTGGTGTCTGATGGAAAGATATCTCCTCGCCGCGATGGTGGCGTCCGCAGGCATGGCGGTGGCGTTCCAGGCAATTGTGAACTCGCAATTGGGGAAGATCGTCGGCCCGCTGGAGGCATCCTTCGTCTCCTTCGGAGTCGGGACAATAGTTGGGGCCATTCTGGTGTTTGCCGGCGTGGGCCACGGCCAGTTGGGCGCGGCCATCAACGCCCCGTGGTACCTTTTCGTCGGCGGCGCACTCGGCCTCTTCTATGTTTTCTCTATTACCCGCTCGGCGCCGACCATCGGCATCTCCGCCGCAATGGCCGCGGGCATAGCCGGGCAGTTGATCGCCGGCGTGGTTTTCGACCATTTTGCGGTGCTCGGCGCACCGCGAATCCCGTTTGATATCTGGCGCGGAGTGGGAGTGGTTCTCCTGCTCGTCGGGGTAAGGCTGATCTTGCGCTGACCTGGCCTATTCTTCTTCTTCGGGCTCGAAGTCTTGCAGGCTGAAGTTGAGGCTAAGCGACTTCCCCTCTACCCAGTCCTCGAGGCCAAAGAGGACCTGCACTCTTCCATCCGGGAAGACCGTCCCGATAACCGGGACATATCTGATGTCGAAATCACGCCAGAGAAAACTCACAGGTTTGATATTTCGTTTTCCCGGGCGGGTCGTGGGCATTTCGGCTCCATGTTCCTGGCGGCCCTCTTGATTTCGCCGCAATAAGAGAATTGCACGGGACCCGCCGGTGCGGGCCGGTACCAACAATAATAGCACTTCCAGAAGCGCCAAGTCAATGTAGGTGAGAACCGCCGTCTTGGGAGTCACAGAGACGATATCAGCATTATCTGGTACAATTAGCGACATCGGTAAGCCGGCTGAGTGTCCGGCGAACCTCCAGAAAGGACGGTCATGTTCCGGCGAAGCAGCCAATCCCTGATCATCTTTGCGGCTCTGATAGCTGCGGCCCTGGTCTTGAACTTCCTCATGTCCTCCCAGCAGCAAACCACCCCGACCTCTGAGATTGCCTATACCACGTTCAAAGACCAGGTCAGAGCGGAAAATGTGCGTGAGGTTACCACCAAAGGGGACGTCGTAACCGGCGTTTTCGTTCACCCCTATTCCTCCCCGGACCAGAAGGGCGGGGCTGTCACGGATTTCTCCACCCGGTTGCCATCATATGACGACCCGGAACTCGCCATCCTGCTAAACAGCAAGGGCGTCATCGTCCGGTCGGAGACGCCGGATGACGGGCTGGTCGCTGGCATTCTGACAACAATTCTCCCCCTCCTGTTCTTCGTGGGGCTCATCTTTCTCATGACCTACCAGTCGCGCCGGGCGCAACAATCAGTGTTCGGCTTTGGCAAGAGCAAAGCCCGTCTTGTGAGCCCGGATCGGCCGAAAGTGACCTTCAACGATGTCGCCGGGGTCGAAGAGTCCAAGGTGGAGTTGGGGGAGATAGTCGAGTTCCTGAAAGAGCCGGGGAAGTTCCAGCGTCTCGGCGGAACCATACCCCGGGGTGTGCTCCTCCTCGGGCCTCCAGGCACCGGGAAGACTCTGCTGGCAAAGGCGGTGGCCGGGGAGGCCAAAGTGCCGTTCCTGAGCATTACCGGCTCGGAGTTCGTGGAGATGTTGGTGGGTGTGGGCGCATCGAGGGTGAGGGACCTTTTCGAGACAGCCAAGAAAAGCGCTCCCAGTTTGGTGTTTATCGACGAGATCGATGCCGTAGGCCGGCAGCGCGGCGCCGGGCTTGGCGGCGGTAACGACGAGCGAGAGCAGACTCTTAACCAGCTGCTATCGGAGATGGACGGCTTCGACTCCAGCCTGGCGGTTGTGGTTATTGCGGCGAGCAACCGGCCCGACGTGCTCGATCCGGCGCTGCTTCGACCGGGCCGGTTCGACCGCCAGATATTGGTGGATGTCCCCGACCGTGCCGGTCGGGAGGCCATTCTCAAGATCCATACTCGCGATATCCCCCTGGCTATGGATGTCGACCTCGCGACGATGGCCCGAGGCACACCGGGCTTCACCGGGGCTGACCTCGCCAATCTGGCCAATGAGGCGGCCCTACTGGCGGCGCGGAAAGACAAGGACAACGTGGAGATGGAGGATTTCGAGGCGGCACGCGATAAGGTGCTGATGGGTCCGGAGCGCTCGACGGTCATCGGGGAGGAAGAGAAGAAGTTGATCGCCTACCACGAAGCCGGGCACACACTGGTCGCCTGCCTGTTGCCCAAGGCCGATCCGATTCACAAAGTGACCATCGTTCCTCGCGGGCGCGCTCTGGGGGTCACCCAACAACTGCCCCTCGACGACCGCCACAATTATCCCAAGCAGTACCTAATCGAGAAGATCGCGGTGGCGCTCGGTGGCAGGGCTGCCGAAAAGTTGGTCTTCAACGACGTAACCTCCGGCGCCGAAAGTGATCTGAAGGCGGTTACAGCGCTGGCCAGGCGGATGGTCGGCCAGTGGGGCATGAGTGATGAAGTGGGACCGGTCTCGCTTGGCCTTGGCGAGGAGCACCCCTTTCTGGGCCGGGAGATGGCGCTGGAGAGAAATTTCAGCGAGCAGACCGCCGCTATTGCCGACCGGGAGATAAAGCGATTAGTCGCCGAAGCCGAAAATCGGGCCCTATCCCTGATCAGGCAGAACCGGACGGCGTTGGACCGGATTGCCGCCGCCCTTCTCCAGGACGAGGTCCTCGAGGCCGTTCAAATCAAGGAGATATTGGCCCTGGAGGGTATCATGCTCCCCGCCCAGCCCCTCACAAATATCTGACCTTGCCCGTTATACACTTAGCTTTCGACTTCGCCAGACAAGGGGGAAAAGAAGATGAAGAAGATACTCTACGTAGTGCTGGATGGCATGGGCGACCTGCCGGTGCCGGCGCTGGATTTCCGCACGCCGTTGGAAGCAGCAAATACTCCAAACATGGATAGCCTCGCCAAGCACGGGCAGACCGGACTAATGTACCCGATCGCTCCGGGAGTTGCCCCCGAGTCCGATGCCGCCGTCCTGAGCATCCTCGGCTACGACGTCGATAAGGTATACACCGGCCGCGGGCCACTGGAGGCCTATGGCGCCGGAGTAAACATGGCCGATGGCGACCTTGCCTGGCGCTGCAACTTCGCGACGGTCGCCGCCGACGGCAAAACCATTGTCGACCGTAGGGTGGGGCGCAATTTGAGCGATCCCGAAGCCGCGGCCCTGGCGGATGCCATCAACAAGCAGGTCGCCCTGGACGGCGCCGACTTCACTTTCAAGCATACCATCGGGCACCGGGCGATTCTCGTGATCCACCGCCGGCAAGGTAAGCTCTCCGCTGAGGTCAACAATCCGGACCCCGGCTACGTGCGTCACGGCGTCTATAGCGTGGCGGTGGCCAACCCCGGCAAGGAGCTCCTGCCCGCTGAGCCACTTGCGGATACCCCGGAGGCGGTTGCCGCCGCCAGGCTCACAAATGAGTTCTTGGCCAAAAGCTATGCCGTGCTGCGCGATCACCCGGTCAACAAGAAAAGGGAAGCCGAAGGAAAGATGCCGGGCAACATGATTGCCCTGCGCGATGCCGGCGACCGGTTACCCCGTCTCGCCCCGATTGAAGAGAAGTTCGGCGCCCGATTCGGCAGCCTGGTGGAAATGCCGGTGGAAAGGGGAATCGCCCGCCTGGCCAAGATGGACGAGGTGGAATTGCCTGCGGTGACCGGCGATGCCGAAGAGGATTACGGAGTCCGGGCGGCCAAGACACTGCAGAACATCGAGGAATACGATGG
>JAMDCE010000314.1 GCA_023489135.1 Chloroflexota bacterium | reverse complement strand
GTGGTAGTCACCGTTGTCATAACCCCTAAGGCGGAGGCAGCCAGGGCCACGACGGTGACCAGAAGAATCATCAACTCCACTTTGGTTACAAAGGATCCCTCTGCCGGTGGCTCAAGAGCTGGTGGGGGTACCAGTAGGAGCGGACCAGGTGCTGGTGAGCGCTCTTACCCTACCCAAGGAGAAGCTGGCTCCAGAGATCCGCAACAAGAAGCCCGAGGAGATGACTCCCAAAGAGTACGAGACCTGGTACTGCTCTCCTGTCGTCGAGGCCATCGTGACCCAGATAAAGGAGGCCATCCCCGATGTTGAGGCCAAGCCCATTCGTCAGATTTCCGAAGCCGAGGGATCCTTTGTAACCAAAGTGGAGTTGATGATTCTTCTGGTCACCGTCGTGGCCCTGGCTGCCTCCGCCTTAGGGGTTATGACAACGGTGACTACCACCGTCCTGGAGCGGCGGTCCGAGATTGGCTTGATGAAGGCTATCGGAGCCGATAACAGGCAGGTAGCGACCATCTTTCTCGCGGAAGCGGCGACCGTAGGTCTGATTGGTGGAGGGCTGGGCTTCTTGGCTGGCTATCAACTTGCCCGGTTCATTGGCTCGAGCGTCTTTAACTCATCGGTATCGATGAATTTACTGGTGATGCCCGTTACATTGGCTCTGGCGATAGGCGTAGCTATGATCGGCAGCGCCCTGCCGATGCGCAATGCAATGCGGATTCAGCCGGTCATCCTTTTAAAGGGAAACTAAAATGTTCGCCCGGATTCTTCTGAAATCGCTGAAGAACAGACGGTCGCGCGTTCTTGTTGCCATTCTGGCGGTGCTCCTTGGCGCTTCGCTCGTGGCTGCTCTCACCAGCCTGTCCTTGGACACTGGCAGCAAAGCAGGAAAGGAACTGCGGGCTTACGGCGCCAATATCACCCTGACTCCGAAAGCGGCTATGGCTGAGACAGGCCTCGGAGGAATGGAGTTTGGCGATGTTAAAGAAGAGCGCTACCTCTCCGAGAGAGATCTGGCCGTCCTACAAACGGGGGAGACCGGCCAAGATATCGTCAATTATGCCCCCTATCTCCATGGTATAGTCGAGGCACAGGGGCAGCGGCTCGTTCTCGCAGGTGTCTGGTTCGACCGGGTCCAACAGATCAGCCCTTGGTGGAAGGTAACCGGACAGTGGGCGGTAAATAACGACCCGAGTGCCACAATGATCGGCGTAAACGCGGCCGCTAGACTGAAACTCCAACCCGGCGACAAACTCTCTATGCGATCAGGGCCTAACGCTAAGGATCTGGTAGTCAAAGGCCTCGTGGAGACCGGTGGACAAGAGGATAACCAGGTCTTCGTCCCACTCGTCACTGCTCAAAGCCTTCTGGACAAGCCTGGAAGGGTTGGGGCCGTGCAGATCAGCGCAATGGTTAACAGACGCCCCTTGGAGAACATCGCGTCGGATATCGAGAAGAGAATCCCGGGATCTGCGGCTAAACCCGTGGGACAGATTGCCGAGGCTGAAGCAACAATTCTGGACAAGATCCGGCTTCTGATGGGGCTAGTGGCTGTCCTTGTGCTAATCGCCGCTGGCTTGGCCGTGGGAAGCACGATGACGACCAGCGTGTTGGAACGAACGAAGGAAATCGGCCTGATGAAGTCCTTGGGAGCGCGAAAACAGCGGATAGCGGCTATTTTCTTGGGTGAGGCTGCGGCGGTCGGCCTTCTGGGGGGAGTGCTGGGTTACGGCATCGGCATGGTGCTGGCGCAACTGATTGGTTGGACGGTCTTCGGTTCGTCCGTTTCTCCTAGGTGGCTCGCCATCCCCGCCACCCTGGGCATCGCCCTCGCTGTGGCTTTGCTGGCCAGCATTATCCCCGTCAGACGTGCAGTGTCCATCGATCCTATATTTACTCTGAGAGGTGAGTGAAAGGTGAGTGAGAAGACGATAATTGAGGCGAGAGGTCTTACCAAGTTCTACAGCGACGGGACCTGCGCCCTTGATCAGATCAATCTGTCCATAAGTGACGGTGAGTGGGTGAGCATAATGGGCCCATCGGGCTCTGGCAAGACGACCTTACTTAACATCATTAGCTGTCTCGACAAGCCTAGTGACGGTGTTCTGGCGGTAGACGGCACGGATGTTACCCAGCTAACGGAGATAGAGTTGACTCGATTTCGGCGGGAGACTATCGGCCTGATCTTTCAGCAATTCTACCTGGTACCATACCTCACCGCCCTCGAAAACGTCATGCTGGCCCAATACTTCCACAGCATCGTGGACGAGACTGATGCCCGGAAGGCGTTAGAGAAGGTGGGACTGGGAGATCGGCTTGATCACCTTCCCTCTCAGCTTTCAGGCGGGGAGCAGCAGCGAGTCTGCATTGCCCGAGCGCTGATCAATCAGCCCAAGATGATCCTGGCCGATGAGCCCACGGGCAATCTGGATAAAGCCAACGAGGACATCGTCATCGATCTACTTCGACATATGCGTGCTGAAGGGCGAACCATCGTGATGGTCACCCACGATCCTGAGGTCGGAGCTGTGGCCGATCGTTTGGTCAAACTGGATCACGGCAAGATCGTGTTAACGATGTCAAATGGCCCTGAGAAGCAAGCCGCAGCCCGCTTCGTCACCGTTGGCCCCTAGCCTCGATTCTCTAGTGACCTCCTGGTTCTTACTCGGGCGTTACTCCGTAGGTCTCTGTCCCTAACTTGGAAACGCTGAGGAATCGTCATCCTTCCAGAGGGGAAACCTCCGGGAGGGCCGCTCTCGCGTGCTTAGGGACGAAAATCCGGCAACGTGTCGACCTTGCGACGCAACCTCGGGACGGTGTATTATGACAACACTTTGCAGAATCCGTGTGATGTTTGTTTCGCAGATAGCGGGCCCGAGTTTTACTATTGGTGAATCGCTCCAAACAAAGCCCTCAGCCTAGACCTCGGCGTCTTGTCAGGACCATAGCGCTTCTGCCTATCCTAGCAGTGTTGGCCGTGGCCGTTCTCGTTGCGTGGAAAGCGGCGACGTTTGCCAACGCTATCTCGACTCAGTCCCCGCTCTCCACGAGCCTGGTTTTCGGAGGCGGCGATAGCCAGCGGGCGAACGTGCTGGTTCTCGGGTACGGAGGGGGGGAGCACCCTGGCGCTTACCTGACCGACTCAATGCTGGTGTTAAGCCTGAACCGGAAAGATGGTAAGACCACCGAAATCTCCATTCCGCGCGATCTCTGGGTCCAGATACCCCCGGATTCTGGCAGCTACGGCAAGATCAACTCGGCCTATTCCTATGGACGAAGCCAGGGAGGATCCAAGGGTGGGGGAGAAATGGCGGCGCTAAAGGCCAGCCAGATATTGGGAATGCCAGTTAACTACTGGCTAACCATCGATTTCCAGGGATTCCGGCAACTGGTCGATGCCCTGGGAGGTGTGGACGTGGACGTGGAGCAGGCTTTCTCCGCCAACTATCCGGCCAACGACGACCCCAACATCGACGCAAGCTGGATAACGGTCAGCTTCGAGGCTGGTCGACAGCACATGAATGGAGAACAGGCGATCCGCTATGCCCGCGCCCGCTATTCGGACGATCCCAAGGAAGGCACCGATTTCGCGCGTTCGCGGCGCCAGCAGAGACTGATCCTGGCCATATTGCGTTCGGCCAAGAGCCCGGTTTCCTGGCCACGCTCGTTCGGGGTGATGGATGCCTTATCGCAGAATATCTACACGAATCTGTCTCCACTCGATCTGGCTAACTTGCTCAGGACCCTGGATCTTTCCAACGGCCGGCAGATCGTGCTGGATGACAGCAATGCCCTGGAAAGCGCAACAGCGCCGGACGGGGAGTTTATCCTTCAGCCCAGAAACGGGGACTGGGATGGACTGCAGCGGTACGTGCAAGGACAGCTTGAGGAGAAGAAAACTGAATAGACTGTCGCGCCGGACGGAACCCTAATTCAGGATCCTGGCCCTTTCCACCTCATCCCGGAGCACGTTGAGAGCCCACTCAGATCCCAATTGCTCTTCGATCCGGTTCAACCGCACTTTAATGGGGTAAGGTGCATCGTCGGCCAGGGCTTGAATGGCCAGCGCGGTGCCCGGATCGGCGAACCGCAGGAATTCCACCATAATGGAAAGAGGGCCAGGGCAGGGCCCCTCACCACGCGTGGTGCGACAAAGGATGCGCAGCTCTTTCTCCGCCGGATGCATATCTGGCGCATCTACCAGGGCCCTGATACGAACCAACGCTGAACTTTCTGCCATAACGAATCCTCCTCGCCCCTTGCCATCCACTCGACGCCCGTTAGTTCGATGAGCAAGGGCTCAATGAAAGTTCACTGAGGGTATTTTATCATACCTTGGCAAGCCCCTGTTAAAACAGTGTCAACCTAAAAATGCCCCGCGAACTGGCACCGCCCTGCGATCCTCCTCGAACTACTCCCACCGCTCTCGAGTTTCGGGATCAAGCATACCGTGTGGCTCCTCAAGGCCACACCGGGACGGCAGGTGCGCCCCTTTTCCCTAAGAAGTCACAGTCCACCCTTACCTAGTCCACCCTTAGCTTGAATCCATGAACTGGAGGGTAAAGCGTTCACTCAGTGGGTGATGATCTGAGCTTGGATCTACCGATAAAACTGAGGATACAATGTAGCCGACTCTCGACCCTGTTCCACGAGTGCCCCTGATTTACTCGCAGCAAGCATTTCGGGGTGGCCTCATCAAGACCCCCCGAAATGCTTACTAGTCTCGATCGCTTGTTCACTTCCTCGTGTCGCTCAGTTAGTTAACGGACTCTCAGTTCGGCTGGGTAGCCCTCGGCCAGAGGAACCCCGGCAACCCCTACCGTTTTTCTCGTAAATGTTTCGACGTTTTCTCTAGCCTTTTCTGGATCGGTTACCCACGTTCGATAGAACTCGTAGGGGCACTCGTCAACGCCCCTGGCACCCTCTCCCGAGGTGATCTTACCAGTATACCCGCGATGCAGCAGCTTGAAGAGGTGGTTCTCCGATTGCCAGTTTTGCCTGGCATCCCTTATGGCACTAACCGACAGTTCAGCGTACTGATTTCCCATTTCTTCAGTGCCACACTCTCCCAACACTCTGCCGTCAAAGCCAACGATGCACGAATGACCGAAGTAGGTATACACGCCGTCAAACCCTGTGGCATTGGCCACGGCCACATAGACATTGTTGGCCCACGCCATAGACGTAGCCATCATTCTCTGCTGTTCTTTGGCGGGGTACATGTAACCCTGGCATCGCACGATCAATTCGGCTCCCCTCATGGCACAATCGCGCCATATTTCGGGATAGTTCCCATCGTCACAGATGATCAGGCTAATCTTGAGACCCTTGGGTCCTTCGGTGACAAAAGTGCGGCTCCCGGGGTACCAGCCCTCGATAGGGCACCAGGGCATGATCTTTCTGTATTGCTGGACGATCTCCCCCTTGTTATTCATCAGAATCAGCGTGTTGTAAGGAACACACTTAGGATGCTGCTCGTGTTTTTCTCCCGTCAGAGAGAACACTCCCCAGATGTTGTTCCTCCTACAACACTCGGCAAAGACCTCTGTCTCTTCCCCCGGGATGGTTGCTGAAAGCTCCATACACTCTTTGGCATCGTACAGAATTCCTTCGGTACTGTATTCCGGGAATATTATCAGGTCCATCCCGGGTATCCCGATCTTCAGGCCTTCGGCGTAAGCTGCTATGTTGCGGCAGTTGTCTATGATCTCTTTTTTTGTGTGGAAACGAGGCATCTTGTAGTTTACCACCGCCACGCCTACGCAGTCATTACTCGAGGAAATATCCCCGTGTCTCATTTTCTTGCTCTCCTTTCCTTACCTGTGTGCCAAGTATGCACCTTCAAGCTCAAGAACCAACCTTCTCTGGCATACATCACGGTCCATTGTTCCTTGCTTAGCTACAGATTGCCTCCTTTCCATCTACAACGCCCACTTGTCAATGAGAATCAAATAAGCTGGGATAGTGCACGTGATGAAAGCCTCCACAAGCG
>JAMDCE010000443.1 GCA_023489135.1 Chloroflexota bacterium | reverse complement strand
ACGAGCCACACCACGTACCACGGCCAGAACCAGGCGACGAAGACCACAAGATAAAAGAAAAGGACGCTCGCCCACGAAGAAATGGTCTCCGAAATAGATTTCACTGTAAACGTCTTGCTGGCGAAGAAAATCAAAAAGACCAGGGCGCCTCCCAGTTTCACCAGGTTGTCACTGATCTCCGGCACGTTCGGCCCCGCCGTCCTTGGCCAGGCCGCTAGTAGTCTCTGGAGACCCAAATAGATCACTTCGCCTACGGAGTTGGTGTATCCCCTGAAGGGAGGCAAAGAAAGATAATACTGCACCACCTGGGGCCCAACCCAGAACGGCACATAGAAAATAGCGACCAGAGCGAGAATGATCCCAAGGCCTTCCGCGACGACAATGGCTCGCCTACGCAACTCAGCATGGTCTCTCAGGAGCAAAATCGCGTAGGCCGGGACGAAGATCAACGCCGCCGACTTAGTGACAACGGCGATGGCCAGCCAGATCCATCCCAATCGCTTCGCCCGGTGAGTGTAAGACAACACCGTGAGAAGCAAAAAGAAAACCATCATAGCATCATTATGGCCGCTTCCAGCGAATTCAATCAGGACGAGGGGGTTCCAGGCGTAAAGGAGGGTACCGAAAACCCTTCTCTCAGGGTTGACCCGGCCCAAAATCACCCAGATCAGTATGGTGTTGGCCAGGTGGAAGACGATGGCTGAGGCCTTAAAGACCAGAACGTGGGTTACAATGTCATCGCCGGAAGCATAGCTCATCAGCGTCGACAGGAGCAGCCAGGCTGGTCCGTAGACGGATTGAGTGTCCTTCCAGGCAACCCACTGCAGGAAAGAATCGCCAACGAAATCGCTGGGGATGAATACTAGGGGGTTAGCGTGGTAGACGGCGATCATCTTGGCGTAGAAAACGTAGCTGAAGATGTCGCCCGAAAGCAAACCGCCCATAAGCCAAAGCGGAACGCTAAACAAGGCGGTGAAGATGAGAATCTGTCGCAGACCGGCCCTCTTAACCAAACTGGTTCGCCGCAGGCAGAGAAGGACACTTCCGTAGATAAGGAAAAGGAAGGCGAGAGACCCAACGAAGATGACAAGGTTGGCAAAACCCTGATCGGAAAACTTGTCCGCATTCCGCCAGCTTGCTGGGAACAGAGCGCGGGGAATATCGGCCACGTGACTCCACCGATCGGGTACCAGCGAGGGGGATAGCCAGAAGCTGCGGAAATAGGTCACACCTACGAACAGAAAGAAGCCTAGCTCGAGCAGCCCTCCGGCGAGAACAACCCAAGCCGGCGCCAAAGAAACAGCCAGTCTTTTGACAAGGCTGGCCAGGACGACTAATGCGCGATTAGCTAGGTAAGCGCTATTCCGTTCTCTAGTTGTCATCTCCCCTGCTCGGCAGCTCGAAGCCTTCCAGTTAAAAGCTGCCTCGCCTACTGCAATAAATATGCCATTGCCTCTTTCGAATTTGCGCAGAGGAGACGTCGAGCAGAAGGATGCCGCACCTGAGCCGTACCCTAAGGCCATCCGAAACTTACGTCCTTTTCACCGTGAAACTCGACCCAGGCGACGGAAAACCATCAGTCTCCGACGGGCGCAAGTTGAGTCAGGAAAACGCGGGCCGCCTTCCCCGCTTGCCCTCGGTGACTGATGCGATTCTTCTCCGCTGGTAGCATCTCGGCCATTGTCCGGCCATAATCCGGCAGGTAGAAGACAGGGTCGTAGCCAAATCCGAACCCACCCCGCGGCTCGAAGGCGATCAGGCCGGCCACCGTACCACGGCAAAGGCTCACGGCTCCCGTCGCAGTGGCAATAGCTATGACGCAGCAAAATCTGGCCTGCCGCTTCTCCAGCGGGACGCTTCGCATTCGATCAAGCAAGAAGTGAATCCTATCGAAATCTGTCGCGTTTTCACCCGCGTACCGCTTGGATTGCACCCCTGGTTCGCCCCCAAGAGCGCGCACCTCCAGGCCAGAATCGTCCGCCAGGGTCAGAAAGCCGCTCATCTTGGCGTAAGCACTAGCCTTCAGCCGGGCATTCTCCGCGAAGGTCGCTCCGGTCTCAGCCACCTCTTCGGTAATCCCTTCCCCGCCCAGCGACGTCAGCTTGAATGGTGATCCAGCCAGAATTTCAGCGTACTCACCAAGCTTGGCCGGATTGTTTGTGGCGATTAGCAGTTTCTCCAAAGCTTTCGTCCTACCGTGATCTGCCAAACCAGCCGGGCCTCCCATTAACTGCTACAAGGACTTATCCCGCGGCTGGCTCGTTAACTTCGGCGAGGTGTGAAATCTTCTTTGAGACGAAGCCACGCGCCGGCAAGCGGCAATTCTGGGTTCTTGCCCCTTCGTGAAAGTGATGCTACGTGGCGGTGGGTCCGGTATTCTTCGAGTCTTTTTACCGACCTGGTTGGGAGATCCCCCCACCGCGGCAAAGTATAGTAACCAGGCGCTCCCTTGTCAAACTCGTCAAGGCGAGAGGCTCGGCCAAGAACCTGGCGCTGACCACCCCAAGATCGAGTCGTTGCTCAGCAATCGGACTGTGTTTCCCGACGGCTGTAGAGGCGACCGGCCGGTCGCCATTCTTCGGGTGGCTGAAGGTTCTACCAAAAACACGGGGTTATCGATTCGGCAAACGGTTAGCCCGGCGACTAATGAATTTTGACTTGCTACCTGGGTAACAGCTCATTACGTACCTGAACAATCCGGAGAGCCTTGATCATGATGTTTTACAAATTAATGGGATATCTGCAGGGGCGTCCTTCCCGAGAAGGACGCCCAGGGCAGACACGCAGGTCTGCCCCTACAGATGCCTTGCGGGCTCTTACCGAATCAATGAGTTAAAGTTCATAAGTCGCGGGCTAAGGAGACAAAACCTGCCGCAGGGCAGCTTCTAGCAGTCCGCGACGGCGGACTTTGTTTGTTTAGCCGCAGTTGCAACTGCCAGACAAGGAGCCGTTAGCCCCCGATTTTTGGTAGAGCCGTGGCTGAAGCACTCCCCGAAGGGGGACTTCGCTTGGGTGGCCACGACTCCATCATCAGGCAACTCCTCTTAGCTTCGCCACCTGGCCTACCTGGCGGCCAATCATCAGCAGAACCTTGGCGAGAAGAGAGGAAATGCGGTTGACAAACCTATTGCGCTCAGTAATAATTCATCCAGTTGTAGATCTTCACGATCTTCGTAGTAGTGGTTTTGCAGTTGCCGCACGGCCCGTTTTCTTAGCCCGCGTTCTCTGAGGCGTCTTAGGTTTAGCGTTTATGCCAATTCAACCAACTCCTCCGGTAGACACATGGATCTTCCAGGCCTTCATCGCCGTCTGTGCTGCCGCGCTTGGCGTCATCCTCTGGTTACTGAGATATAAGAAACCCGATAAATAGCCGGAACGACACGATCGAAAAGGCGGCTTCGTCATTGCGGACCCGACCTGGTGACTGGTTGTTCGAAACGGCGGAGATCTCCTGGCGGCCGTCTAACCCGGCCCGAGAAAAGGCTCGAAACATGGCGACTCGCTCGTTGACATTGGCCGTGACACAATGATATAGTCACAAAGCACCGAAGTGCTCAGCTTAGCTGGCATTTTCGGACTCTAAGACTCTAGGAGAAATAAGAATGAACAAGCGCAAGCGGGTAGCTTTGCAGAAGCATCGAATTGCGGTGAAAAAGGCGAAAGAAAAGGCGAGGGAAGCGAAGTTGGTAGAGAAGATGCCTCACCTTGCGCCAGAGAAGAAACCGAAGCGAACCCGCTCCGAGAGTCCAAAGGCCCCGGCTCAGGCCTAGGCAGATAGGAAGAAGATATGGGCAAAATCATTGGGAAGGAACTGCCTCCGGAAGTTCTGGAGGCCCTACAAGAGGGAATTCACCTCGTCCTGGCGACCGTCAACGCAGAAGGGTGGCCGGATACGGCCCCCTTCTCCTGGGTGCTAGGGATCGACCCGACGACTATCCGGCTCGCCATAAACCAGGACATCGCCACGCTTCAGAATATTCGGGACAATGGCAAGGTTAGACTCCAGGTATCAGGAAGAGGAGTGGCGGTCAGCGTGAAGGGTCGGGCCACCGTGATCAAAGAGACAATGGAGACAACTCCTTTTCCCACCGCACTAGTGGAAATGAAGGTAGAAGAGGTGAAGGATGATTCGGTAATGGGCCGCATGTTCACCACGGATTCTGCTGTCCGCTGGTCCGGCGCGCTGGTCAAAGGTGCCGGCCCGATCTATGAAGAAATCAAACAAACGCCGTCGATTAGTTAGATCCTTTTGTCTTTGCTCCTCGCTGGCGCTGGGTTATTATAGCGCGATATTCAAGGATTATCGGGAACAATCGCTTTCACCAAAGGGGTAGGAACCAGATGAGAAAAATGACCGATACGAACCTTAGCCAGGCCTTTGCTGGGGAAAGCCAGGCTCACATGCGATATCTCATCTTCGCCGATCAGGCCGAGAAAGAAGGGCATCTCAATCTGGCCCGCTTGTATCGTGCCATTGCTTTTGCGGAGCGGGTTCACGCCACCAATCACTTCCGGGCCCTAGGGCAGGCCGGCACCACGCTGGACAATCTGGGAGTGGCTATCGCGGGAGAGACGTTCGAAGTGGAGGAAATGTATCCCGCCTATCGGGAAGTAGCCAAGCTCCAGGAAGAGAAAAAGGCCGAGCGCAGCATTTCCTACGCCCTGGAGGCAGAGAAGGTTCATGCCGTTCTATATGGGGAAGCAAAGCAGACCTTAGCCAATGGTGGTGGTGATGTTCTGCTGGGCGACATCCAGATTTGTGACGTTTGCGGTCATACCGTGGTTGGGCAAGCGCCAGATAAATGTCCACTTTGTGGCGCTCCACGGCAGCATTATCGCAAGTTTTGAAGACGGAGACTATCAATCCTCTTTATAGGCAAGGCACGTATTCCTGAGGAAGGGCATACCTAGCCGAATCTTCTCTTCTTCGGTCAGCGCCTCGAACTCCTCGCGGCCAGTAATCACGCTCCCCCAGCCGATTAGCGTCGCCGAAGCCAGGCTGACGGCATTGATGGCCAGCTCAACCAGGTGAACACAGCCGGTGTCGCCTCCCAGGTTTTGGACGATCTCTTTGTTGATTCCGCGCTGAATGTAAAGCCCTTCCAATCCTCTGACCCTGACCATCGTTCGGCTGCACGCACTCAAGGGCACCTTGACCATCTGGGCCGAGGCCTCCACGATCTCCTTGGTGTAGGGGTTGACCACAAGATTCAGGCGTATGACGTGATCTAGATCGAGCATTGAAGCGCTCACGGCGACCCGGTCGTTGCCAAGATCATTTATCACCAGATTGATGTTGCGCTGGTAGATCTCTGAGTGCATCTTCCCCTCACTGCCCGTTTTACTGGCTGTCACCTTCCCACCTCACTTCTCCTGACGCGGAGGGGAGAGCTTCCCGTCCTTGCCACCTTCACCGGTGAGTTGCACCAGCCGCTCCAGGAAATTCTCCACGCCCACCACGCCCTGCAAGGTGAAGTCACACTCGTCCCGGAAGTCTGCCGGCGTCTCCTTGCTGAGCACGCCGATGGCGACCCCGCGCCGGCCCGCTTTCTGGCGCAGCAGGCGAACTGCGCGGAAAGCATGATTACTGGCCGCGAGGAGTTCGAGGCAGATAACCCCCCTGAGTCCATACTCTTTTGCCAGAGACAGTAACGCCGAGCCTTTGTTCACGTCAATCGGCGGTCGCAGTTCGACGACACGGCGCCCTTCCAGCACCTGCAATCCCCTTGCCTGGTCCGACCGCTCAATGGCCTGAAGGATCTCTTCGCGAGCGGCTCCCGAATCAGGGCAGCGTCGGTAATGAATGGAGACGGTGACCCCTTTTTCCTCGAAGAGCAGGCCGGGCAAGTCCAACTCCTGGCGTAGATCGGCAACCGCTTCAGCCATGGCCGCCAGATACTGCTTTGCCAGCGGGTGACGTCGCGTGAGAACTCCATCGTGCCGATCAAGCCCGTGGTTGCCGACATAGACGATGCCCTGATTCGGGAGCCGCTCGCG